>NZ_JAJCHF010000024.1:0-32743 GCF_020554365.1 Streptococcus sp. 210928-DFI.4.42 | reverse complement strand
TGAAATCAGCGTAGTAGAGCCCACTCAACCACTGCGTCTTGCTCGATAATCCAAAGACAATTGAAGAGGCCAGGACTTTTGTCCCAGCCTCTTCCGTCAATTATTCATTCATATTCACACGATGCCATTCATTGATGACATAAGCTAGTTCTCCCAACTGATAAAGACCAACACCACTGATTTCAGAACTTTCTGGGGTCGTTCCACCCAGTCCTGCAGTATAGATGGCAACCAAATAAGGGGTCGATTCATGGACAATGGCATCCACATTGAGCGCTTCCGCAACATAGCCCGGTTTTTGTTGAATGACCAAATCTGGCAAGAATTTCTTATAGTACTCACCTGGGAAAGATTCCCCAATCAATTCCAACAAATCTGCATATTTTTCTTGATGATTCCAAAGATATTGCAAGACATGGATATAATAATCCGTTGTCGTTTTATTATCTTCGCTAAAGGTTTTGACTTCTGGTGAGCGAGATTGACCATAGCGACTGAATAACTTGCGCGCTTGCTCCATTCCCCCTAAACGATCTGCCAAGGCATAGGCTGGGGTATTTTCAGAGTAAACTAATGAATAGCGTTGCATATCAGGGATAGACATGGCTCCATCAAAGGCAGCAACGTAATTGTCATGTTCCCCTACATATTCATAGTAGGTATTGTTAATGTCAAACCGATCTGTTAAATTGAGTTTCCCCTTTGTGACCTCATCCACCACCAACATGTTCAACGGTAGCTTATAGGTACTTCCTGCCGTCATTGGTTGAAGATCATTCATAGCAAATTGCTCTCCTGTAATGGCATTGCGATACGTGAAGGCAACTTGTGACGGATCAATTCCACTTTCCGCTAGGAAATCCTGGACAACCTCTACCAACCCCTTATTAGCATAATCATAGACAAGGCCATAAGCACTCATCGTTTCCATGTCTGCATCTACTACTGCTTGCTTAGCTTCAGGAGATTTGACACGTGGTTTTTTCGTCTCAGGGGTAGACTTTTCGATATCTTGTTCTTTTGCTTCTTTTGTTTTCTTTGCTTTTTTTTCAATTGCTGATGCTGTTGGTTGCGTAAGATGCAAGTAGCCCAGTGCGCTTGTTCCCACTAAGCACAATAAAATACTGACCGCAATCATGATCGAGCGTAGATTAAAATATTTTTTCATACGAGATTAATTATAAAAGATTCTACTGAAAATAACAAGAATTATCAGAAAGAGAAAACGGTTTCTTTTTAAAAAGTTTATTTCTTTTCATCAAAGGCTTATTTCCGTTTAAAGGAGCCCATAATTAGCTTAGCAATCTCACGCGCAATCGTCCGGAATAAGGAACTCAAGAAGGAATCCTTGGCTTTTTCAAGACTGGATTTTCTTGGGCGACCTGGACTGCGTTTTTGCTCTGCTTTTTCCACCGCAGCTCGTTCTTTTTCTGCTTCTTTTTGCTCTTCTTCTTGTGCTTCCTTGCTTGCTTTAGCTGCTAATTTTTCATAGGCAGATTCCCGATCAATCGTCGTCGCATACTTTTGATGGAAAGGCGATGTTGTGATCAAGGCCAATTGTTCACTCTCATTTAAGAGGTCAAAACTCGATTGAGGAGAGAGAATATAAGCACGCTCAACCACACTAGGCTGTCCCTTTTCATTCAGGAAAGAAACCAAGGCTTCCCCTGTCCCTAACTCTGTGATCACTGTTTCTGTATCAAAATCTGGATTTGGACGAAAACTTTGGGCAGCCACCTTAATTGCCTTCATTTCTTTGGGTGTATAAGCTCGAAGCGCATGCTGAACACGATTTCCAAGCTGTGCCAAAACAGATTCTGGAAGGTCTTGAGGATTTTGGGTAATAAAGTAAATCCCTACACCCTTCGAACGAATCAGGCGTACCACTTGCTCGACCTTCTCAAGAAAGAGCTTGCTTGCATCCTTAAAGAGGAGATGCGCTTCATCAAAGAAGAAGACCAGTTTTGGCTTTTCAGGATCCCCAACCTCTGGAAGTGTTTCAAAAAGACGAGACAGCATCCAAATCAAAAAGGTTGAGTATAATTTTGGTGAATGAAAGAGCTTTGTAGCCGAAAGAATATTGATATAACCACGACCAGATGCATCGAGTTGCATGAAGTCATTTAAATCAAGTGCGGGCTCTCCGAAAAACTGATCTGCTCCTTCTTCTTCAAGAACCAAGAGACTTCTTTGGATCGCTCCGACAGAATGTTTGGTGATATTGCCATATTGGGCCGAATAGTCTGAACTGTGTTCATAGACTTCCTTTAAAAGGCTTTGCAGGTCCTTCAAATCAATCAAGGGCCAATCTTTCTCTTGGGCCACTTTAAAGACAATTGCAAGAATTCCTGATTGGGTTTCATTCAAATCAAGCAGACGAGATAGAAGCAATGAGCCCATTCCTTCGACAGTCGCCCGAACAGGATGACCAGCTTGGCCAAAGACATCCCACAATCGAACAGGGAAGGCTTGTGGCTCAAACGGATCTGTGATCCCAAGAAGCTTGTAGCGTTCTTCCAGTTTTGGTGTCCATTGCCCTGCTTTGGCTAAGCCAGATAAATCTCCCTTGATATCGGCTAGAAAGACCGGAATGCCTTCTTTGCTTAATTTTTCTGTTAGAACTTTGAGCGTAACCGTTTTTCCTGTTCCTGTTGCACCTGCAATCAAGCCATGACGATTTAACATCCGCAAATAGATAGGCGTCTCAACGGCTCCTTTAGTAATGGTAATACTAGTCATTTCATTTCTCCCTGAATGTTTCAGTTTTCATTTTAAGGTTTATCTTTTCCTTGCCTAGGCCCTTCAAACCAGGCTTCAGACAAGTAAGACACACTCCTACTAGTGTATCATTTTCCTGACCAAACGCAAGAAATTATACTCCAATTTTTCGGATGCACATAAAAAAATCTATAAGAGCCAATACTTGCTCTTATAGATTCCTTCATTTTATTATTTTGCTGCTGCAAACAATTCATTCACTTTATTCCAGTTGATCACTGAGAAGAAAGCTTTGATGTAGTCAGGGCGTACGTTACGGTATTTCACGTAGTAAGCATGTTCCCAAACATCCAAACCAAGGATTGGTGTTTTACCTTCAGAGATTGGTGTATCTTGGTTTGCTGTTGAAGTCACTTCGAGTTTGCCTTCTTTGTTGACAACCAACCATGCCCAGCCAGAACCAAAACGTGTCGTTGCTGCTGCTGTGAAGGCTGCTTTGAAGTCTTCAAATGAACCAAATGTAGCATCAATCGCTGCAGCAAGTTCTGCTGAAGGAGCTGTTTGTTCTGGAGTCATCAATTCCCAGAAAAGAGCGTGGTTCAAATGACCACCACCATTGTTGATCACAGCTTGGCGAATATCAGCTGGAATGGATTCAACATCAGCTAACAAGCTTTCAAGGTCTTCTCCAATTTCAGGATGTTTTTCAAGAGCTGCATTCACATTGTTTACATATGTTTGATGGTGTTTATCATGGTGCAAATGCATGGTTTCTTCATCGATATAAGGTTCCAATGCATCATAAGCATATGGTAATTCTGGTAAAATGATAGCCATTTTATGGTCCTCTTTTCTTTATTACTGACTTGATGATAACGCAAACAGCTAAATTATTCAACTAATCTGCTTGCGATTTCATTCATCGTTAGACGCTATTCGCTACTTTCAACAGGGCCAAATCAAATAAGTAGTCTTTTTCATATGTTCCACTTTTAATCGCATAATCCGTCTCGATGAAGGTCATCATAGCTTGCTTCAAAAAGGATAGGGAAAGCCTGCGGCTATCCCGTAAGGCAAACTTCACCTGATAAGGATTGACCTTGCGTCCTGACAAGTCCGACAAGCTCGCTACAATTTGGCTTTCGGATTGGCCTTCTTCTGAGAAAATTTTAACTTGAGAAAACATTCGGAATTGCCCCAACAAAATAGCGATCAATTTTATTTCATCTTCTCCTTGTAAGCGAAGATCCTTAACCAAATTTCGGACTTGATCGATTTGGCGTTTGAGAATCATCTGTGTCAGATCAAAAATATTATCTTGCAAGGACTTTGGAACAACCTCCTCGATATCTTGGAGGGTAATCTGACCATCTTCTTTATAAGCCTGCAATAGAGCGAGATTCTTCTGTAACTCTCCAAAATCATAGCCAGATTTTAAGAGCAACTGGTCCAAGGAATCGCCCACAAAGTGTAAGCCCAATTCTTGCGCCTGACCAGAAAAATAACGCTTTAAATCTTGCTCTTTAGGAGTGGTCGCTTCAATGATTTGGGCATCCCGTTTTAGGAGTTTGACCAAGCGGCGCTTACTATCTAATTTTCCTTCTGCAAATATCACCAAACGGGTCGATTCAGAAGGATTTTCCAGATAATTTTCAAATTGCTTCAGATCTTCATCGGTTAAATTGCGTTTTTTGGCAGTGGTCAAATCCAATAAGTGATCCAAAATCACGATTTTTTCATCTGCAAAAAAGGGAAGACTGACCAAATCCAGCTCGACCTCAGCATAGGAGGCTTCCTTCATATCAAAATAAGAATAATTCAAATCTGAGGGATCATAGCCTATTTTTTTTAAAATGTCTTTTTTTAACCATTCAAATTGACCTACATCCTCACCCGTCAAGACAAGAATAGGAGGCAGAGTTTGAACCGTCAGATGTCTAGTGTCGGTAATTGCTTGCATGAAACTCTCTTATCTCTATCAGTCTAGTGGATTTCGTGTTCAGCAGCCATTCTTTGTTCCAATGGTGGTTTTTCATCAGATAAATCAGGTGCTGCTACAAAATTAGGGATTTGCTCAAACGAGTTGCCGCCAAAGCTCCCACCTGGCGCTGTGACCTGTGGTTCAGAAGCCACTCCCATAGGAGTCTCTACTGGTTGTGGGAAGGTGTTTTTCCCTGGAAGCATCATAAGAATCAAGAGAGAAATAACTGTAATCCCCCAAAGAAATAGGAAAATATCTAGCCCCGTCAACAAATAGAGCAGAACCGGTCCAAGGTTCAAAAAGATCCAAGACCAATGGATTCCCGCATCCCGCAAGCGACGTACACAAATGGCTTGACTGGGTACTAAAATGAGGAAGTAAAAGAATGCTAAGAAAGCGAGCGCCCATAAACCTGTCTTAGAATGAACAGTTGAAAAATTGAGCGTTTCTTGAGCATTTTGATGGGATAAAGAGGTCACGATGTAAAAAACCCAAAGAGGCAAAGAAATCAGGGAATTCCAGAAAAAAGCTAGCCAAAAATGGGCCCGACTGGTCTTACTTGAAAAATCTGCATACTGTATCCAAAATTGCTTAAATGCGTTCATACGATTCTACCTTTACATTGATTTCACTTTCTATAATAGCAATTTTCAGCATAGAAAGCAAACCTCTCCTCGTCTCTAGTGGACCGTTTCTACCCTCCAATGGTCCCACCCAATCAAGCGAATTGCTCCCCTTTCATCGGTACGAAGATAAGAAATAGAGCGTTCCTCTAGACGATCGAGCAATTCTTTATGGGGATGTTGGTAGCGATTTTTCTTTCCAACAGAGATCAAGGCCAACTGAGGATGTAACTGATCTAAAAACACATCACTAGAGGAACCTTTAGAACCGTGGTGGCCTACTTTCAAGACATCTACTTGTAATTGTGGATCGTTTTTCAATAGTTTTTTCTCTCCAGCTTCTTCCAAATCACCTGTGAACAAAAATCGTTTCTGATAGAACTGTCCATAGAGGACAATCGAATCATCATTTTTACCATCCCCCACTTCATCAGGGGATAAGACTTCTAAATGATCATCAAAAATAGGAAGTTGATCCCCTCTCTGGACTACTTTAATCGGACTATGAAGCAGTTTCAATTTCTCTCGAAATTGAGAATTGGTGAGACTGCCTGGACTGACATACACTTTTTTAACCGGGATTTGTTTGGCAACCTCCACCATATCGCCCATATGATCCTGGTCTGTATGAGTCAAGACCAGCGCATCGAGTTTTCCAACACCTCGACTCTTGAGATAAGGAATCAGGGTTTGATCCGCATTGGCAGACTGACTGCGCTCTTGCCACTTTTCTCCACTTTTAAAAGTGACGCGTCCTCCGACATCAATCAATATGGTTCTTCCTTTCCAATCGCGTAAAAAGATACTATCTCCTTGACCGATATCCACCATGGTAATCTCATTTTCTAAAGGATGCTTGGTCCAACAAAAGATGAGTAGAATCATACCTATTAACAGAAAACGACGTTTTTTTTGCTTTCGAAGATCATACAAGATCCCAAAAAGAAGGACGAGAGCAATCAGAGCTGGTCCCGTCGGCTGACCAAATACCAAAGGTAGCGACGTGAGCTTTGAAATCCAACGAATACACTCCTCTATGAGAAGAAAGAAACTGTTAAAAATTGTAAGGGGCTTTAGAATCGATAAGATAAATAACACCGTTAAACCTGGAAGAAGGACAAGGTCAAATAAGAAAGAAAAGAGGAAGGTTAAAGGGAGTGACCAGGGTTGAAAGATACTAAAGTAATAGGTCAAAAGGGGCAAAATCCCCAGGCTAATCCAGAAACTCTCCACTAGTATCTTTTTAAGTCCTGAATAAGAACTGGTATCTACCAAGGTCAAAATAAAGGCATAGGCACAACTCAAGACCCCTCCAGCTGTCAGGAGAAACTTGGGCACAAGCAGCATTAAGAGCATCAAGGTCATCGCCATATTCTCCATCCCTCGGACCCCCTTTTGAGAGAGGATTTTCTGCAAGAGGCTGCGAACCACTGAAACAGAAAAACCTGTCAAGCCAGAATAGACCAAAGAAATTGGAACCATCCAGATATCGACTGTCTCTTGCAAGATTCCTAAACGTAAGAGAGCTTTCCGGATCCCATTAATGAAAAAGCCGACCTGCATCCCAGATAAGGCGAATAAATGGATGATTCCTAAACTCGTGTAAAGCTGATCCATCTCTTCAAAATCCGTATCTAAATAGCCAAAAAGAAGGCCTGTCATATACTGGTTCATCGGTTGCGGAAAGTGCTCCTTGCTCCAAACAATGGCTTGGCGCCTCCATTGAGATAGGCAATCGAAAACATTCCAAGTCTGTATAGGAAGCGCGGATTGGATCGCTTCAATTTTTATTTGATAGTGAATCCCCTGTGTTTCCAAATAAGACCGATAGTCAAATCCTCTAAAATTTCGCTGCCCTTCTGGCTCTTCTATAGCACCTTTATACGTCAACTCCAACAAATGAGTTTGACTTTGCCACTGCTGTTTTTCTTTTTCTGATTTTAAAGTGTAGAAGACTTGGTAGATCCTTCCCTGATTTTTAGCACGAAAAGACAGGGCGTCCCCATTGATCTTGATGGTATCTGGAATCAGACGTAAGTGGGGTGGCAGCTGACTTTCTGCTTGTACTGGATGATCCTGTATTCGCTGAAAGACAAAGAAGGCTGCAAAACAAAGGGTTGCTAAAGCAAGCCCTAGCAAACTTGAGCGCTCCCCTTTATAGTGATGAACTGCTAAAATTCCCACTACTACTAGACCGCTGATCGAAAGCCAAGATGGTTGATAGATACTAAAATACAGCCATAGGAGCACAAAGGCGAGATGGACAAGCGAAAAAGGAAGGTCTTTAATCCACCGTGAAAGCATCTCTTAGTTTCTCCAGTGTTTTCTCTCCGATTCCTGAAACATTCTTCAGATCATCCACTGATCGAAAAGGACCATTTGCTTCGCGATAGGCGATAATGTCCTGGGCACGTTTCTGTCCAATGCCTGATACGGTTTGGAGCTCTGACTCGGTCGCTCGATTTAAACGGACCTTGCCTGTTTTTTCTGCTGGTGCTGACGAAGTTGCAGGACTTTCTGAACTCCCAAGTGCTGGAACATCCTCCCCTTCTTTGGCAACATAGATCACTGCTTCATCGGTGAGTTTTTGCGCCAAGTTGACCGATTGGCTATTGGCATCTGCTGTCATCCCGCCTGCCTTATAAATGGCATCGTGGACTCTGCTATTGGAGCGCAACTCATAGACCCCTGGTTGTTTGACGGCTCCTTTGACATCGACCGTAATGATCTCGGGTGCATCAGACACAGAAGTCGTCGTCTTTTCTTCTTTGGAACTAGTGGTCTGCACCTTTTCTTTGCTCGAAGTTGAACTCGAAGCCTGATAAAGATCCGGTATGGTGGATGCACTTGACTGAGGTCGATGAAAAAGAAAATACCCTCCAAGTAAGAGTCCGATAGCTGTAAGAGCCAAAAAGAGCTTATATTCTTTGATTTTTTCGATGATATCCTCCATAAGAAACCTCCTCTCACTTTTATTATTCGTAAAAATAAAAAAAACTGAGAAAGACTCTCAGTTTTTTTACTTGTTTTTCCGATGTTTGTCTGGATCCCATACAAAGCTTGCCAGGTAACTAAAGAGCAAGGTCAAGATGCCCACTACTAAGACAAGAGGAATCAAAAGGATTTTTAACAAACGAATCAAGATAAAAGGTTTTGTTGGGGTGTTGATCGCTTGTGCTTCCGCATCCAAGCGATCAAATTCCTCCTGGATACGGCGGGCAACTTCTGCCACTCCTTCGTCATTCATCTTTTTAATATCCGAAATATCAATGGGATGTCCAAAGTTCATATCAATGCGTTCACCTGTTGCCAACCCTTTCAAGTCTCTTGGACCAGTATAAGTCACTGGCATGATACGGACCTTCGCCATTTTGGCAATGATGGCAACACCACCTTTGACGTCTTGAGAATGACGGCTTCCACTTGGGAACATAATCAAAGAACGGTTGCTCTTTTTCAGCATATTGACAGGATACTTAATAGCTTCTGCTCCCGGATTTTCACGGTCGATCGGAAATGCCCCACACATACGAATCCACCAGCCAAAAATACGATTGGTGAAGAGTTCTTTTTTCGCCATAAAGATAAATTGCTTTGGCTTGGTTGCAAAGGCCATATAGACCGGATCCCACCAAGTCCGGTGAGGGGATACCAGGATGTAGTTCTCTTCCCGATCTGGAATATTGTCCTTATGATGGTAATGGGCATTCCCATTTAAAACCCACAGAATAAAGGCAACAAGGCCACGTAAATAGGTATAAAACATAGTTGTTCCTCAAATCCATTTCATTCGTCTCTCTACAAGATATTCCATCCTGTAAAAGGTTCTTTCTTATTATACCGTATCCTGATTTTGACCGCAAACCTTTTTTAGATAAAAAATGTCTCAGCGGACCGATTCTAGATAGTCTTTTTCTCAAAAAAATGATATCATATTGTCTATGGAAACGAATGAATTAAAGGGGTTATCCCTCAGTGAAGTCCGCAAGAAAATGGATCGCGGACAAACCAATGATTTTACAACGAATACAAGTACCAGTACCTGGCAAATCATCAAGCGCAACGTCTTCACCTTGTTTAATACCTTAAACTTTGTGATTGCCGTAGCCTTGGCTGCTGTACAGGCCTGGAGCAATATGATCTTTTTCGCGGTTATTTGCTTCAATGCCATTACAGGAATCATGACCGAGATGCGCGCCAAGCGGATGATTGATAAACTCAATCTCATGAGTCGTGAGCTGGTGACTGTCATTCGAGACGGGGAAAAAGATGCGATTCCACCAGAGAAGCTTGTCCTAGGTGATCTAATGCTTCTGTCTTCGGGTGAGCAGATCCCTAGTGATGCCGAAGTCATGTCTGGTATCGCTGAAGCCAATGAAGCTATGCTGACTGGTGAGAGTGATCTGGTCTTAAAAGAAGTTGGCGATGAACTGCTTTCTGGTAGTTATATTGCCAGTGGTCAAGTCTATGCCCGTGTCAAGCGAGTTGGAGCAAACAACTATGCCAACAAACTGATGATGGAAGCTAAAACCCTGAAGCCTATCAATTCGCGTATTCTTTATAACTTAGCGAAAATTTCTAGCTTCACTGGTAAAATTATCATCCCATTTGGCCTTGCCCTCTTCTTTGAAGCATTGTTGATCAAGATGCTGCCGATCAAGGATTCTGTCGTGAATTCTTCAACAGCTCTCCTGGGAATGTTGCCAAAAGGAATCGCTTTACTGACAGTTACGTCTCTTTTGACAGCGGTGATTAAGCTCGGTATGCGCAAGGTTCTTGTCCAAGAAATGTACTCAGTAGAAACCCTGGCACGTGTGGATACCTTGTGTCTAGATAAGACCGGTACCATCACTCAAGGGAAGATGACAGTCGAATCTCTCCATAGCTTATCGGATCATTTTTCTGAGGAAACCATCAAAGTTATCCTTTCAGCTTACATGCAATATAGCGAGGACACCAATCCTACTGCTCAAGCTATTCGCAAGGCTTATGGGGAGTTGGAGCATGCTTATACTGCGGAAAACATTATTCCTTTCTCAAGTGATCGGAAATGGGGAGCCATGCACCTATCCAACCTTGGAACCGTCTTTCTCGGTGCTCCTGAAATGCTCCTTAAAGAAAATCCCGCTGCTGTCGTCGAAGCACAAGCTCGTGGATCGCGCGTGCTCGTCTTGGCTCACAGTTCAGAACTGATCAGCATGCAGGAATTGAAACTGCCTGAAAATCTTGAAGGGATTGCGGTTATTGAGATTACAGACCCCATTCGTGAAGGGGCTTCAGATACTCTTGAGTATTTGCGCTCTCAAGGAGTGGATCTCAAAATCATCTCTGGTGACAACCCTGTGACGGTCTCTTATATCGCTCAACAAGCTGGCTTCAAAAATTATGAGAACTACGTCGATTGTTCAAAAATTTCTGATGATCAATTAGTGGATCAAGCAGAAGAAACAGCTATCTTTGGGCGCGTGTCTCCTCACCAGAAAAAACTACTTATCCAAACCTTGAAAGCTGCTGGTCGGATAACTGCTATGACAGGAGATGGGGTCAATGATATCCTTGCTCTTCGCGAAGCAGACTGCTCCATCGTGATGGCTGAGGGAGATCCCGCAACTCGTCAAATTGCCAATATTGTTCTTTTGAACTCTGACTTTAATGATGTTCCAGAAATTCTATTCGAAGGTCGTCGTGTGGTCAATAACATTGGGCGAATCGCTCCGATTTTCTTCATCAAAACGATCTATTCCTTCCTCTTGGCTATTATCTGTATCGCCAGTGCCCTTTTCTTCAACGTCAATTATTTGCTGATTTTTCCATTCATCCCTATTCAAATCACCTTAATTGACCAATTCGTCGAAGGATTCCCACCATTTGTGTTGACCTTTGAACGCAATATCAAACCGGTTGAAAAACACTTCTTAAGACGTTCCCTTCTGTTAGCCTTACCAAGCGCCTTGATGGTCGTCTTTAGCGTCTTGTTCATTCGCCTTTGGGGAGCAAGCCATGGTTGGTCTGCAGCCGATATGTCTACTGTATCCTATTACTTACTTGGATCCATCGGTTTCCTATCTGTCATCCGTGCTTGCCTTCCACTAAATATCTGGCGAGCCCTCCTCATCCTCTTCTCTGTTGTAGGATTCTACGCATCTGCGGTCGTATTGAAAAACTTGATCGAGATTTCCCTCCTTACAGCCACTACTTTCCCAGTTTATCTGGCGTTGATGGCCATCTTTACAGGAGTCTTTATCCTCACAACGATTCTACAAAAATATGAATTTGATTAAAAAAGAGAGTGGGACAGAAATCGGTAATTCGTTAGAATTCGATTTCGTCGCCCCACCTCCGCACAGTTGAGTAGGGCTGTAAAAGCTGATGAAATCAGCGTAGTAGAGCCCACTCAACCACTGCGTCTTTCTCGAAAATCCAAAGACAATTGAGAGGCTAGGACTTTTGTCCAAGCCTCTTTTTTTACGGTGCATCAAAAGCAACAATCGCAGGTTTTTCATTAAATGCAGTAAATGGTTTTATTTCAAGTTCTAATTTGCCATCCCCTTTTACACCAAAATGTTGTACCGCACCTTCCATTGATCGACCTGGCGAAATGGACCCCATTGTATTCGTATTAGGATAAGATTCCATTTTATTTCCGCCTACAAAAAGATTGATATCAACACCTACAGCTAAATCCTTATCGGAAAGATTTTTAACATTATAAGTTACTTTCAACACTTTATCAGGATTTGATTGGTCAAAATCATTGCGTTCATCAGACCATTCAACTTTTGTAATTGTATACTCAGCTTGTTTATCAAAGACAATTTTATCACCAATAGCATATGCTGATTTTTTCTCACTACTTTTTTCAGTTGTTGCGATTTTCTCTGTCTTAGTTTCTTTTGAAGAATTATTTGACTGAGAATTTGAGCTTCCACAAGCTACGAGTACACTAACTGAAAGTACGGATAAACCTAAACCTAACCATTTTTTCGTTTTGTTCATTTACAAAACCTCCCACTTTTTTAATATATAGTAACATATTTAAATAAGAAAAGAAAGCGTTTTTACAAAAAATATTATTTTAATATATTAAAAATTATCATCTTTCCCCGAGCCTCTTTTCATGCTATAATAGAGCCATGACAGATATCGAATTAAAAGACGGCGAGCGCGTCAACCAACTCTTTTCAAGTGATGTAAAAATCATACAAAATCGGGAAGTTTTTAGTTACTCCGTAGATAGCGTCCTGCTCTCACGTTTTCCAAAATTGCCCAAGCGAGGATTGATCGTGGATCTCTGCGCTGGAAATGGGGCCGTGGGACTTTTTGCAAGTACCCGAACAGAGGCCCAGATCATTGGTGTCGAAATTCAGGAACGTTTAGCAGATATGGCTACCCGTTCAATTACACTCAATGCCTTGGACCATCAAATGTCCATGATCACTGATGACCTCAAGCATTTGCCTCAACATATCAAGGGCAGTAAGGTGGATATTATCCTCTGCAATCCTCCTTATTTCAAGGTGGATGAGCATTCCAATCTCAATGAGAGTGAACACTACCTCTTAGCTCGGCATGAAATTACCACCAATTTAGATGAGATTTGCCATGTGGCCCAGCGGGTTCTCAAATCAAATGGTCGACTAGCGATGGTCCATCGTCCAGATCGCTTCTTGGATATCATCGAAACCATGAAGCGTTACAATCTTGCACCTAAGCGGATCCAGTTTGTCTATCCCAAAGTGACCAAAGAGGCGAATATGTTGTTGATTGAGGCGATCAAGGATGGCTCACTGGACGGTTTAAAAATTCTGCCGCCCCTCTTTATTCACAATGAAGACGGCAGCTATACAGACGAGATTCATGAGATTTACTATGGAAACTAAGGCTTACATGTATGTCCTAGAGTGTGCGGATGGCTCCCTCTACACTGGCTACACCACAGATGTCGAAAAACGCCTAAAGACGCACAATGCTGGAAAAGGTGCCAAATACACACGGGCTCGCCTCCCCGTTAAACTTCTCTACCAAGAATCCTATCCAGATAAACCCTCTGCTATGTCTGCCGAGGCTCTCTTTAAAAAGAAATCACGCCAAGCTAAGCTAAACTATATCAAAAAGAACCGTCGGACTCCATAGTCCAACGGTTTTTCATTTACAAAATGGTGATACGGTACTGGTGACTCCGTGTTTCTTGAGGAGCCAACTGGATCACACCTTTTTTATCTTCGAAGAAATCGCCCTCTTCTGCAGATGTGGAAATACCCGTCCAAGGCTCTAAGGCAATGAAAGGCCCCTTGTTATTGGTAGACCAAAGGACGAGATTCTCAAAATCTGCAAAGGCAAATTCCAAACCTTTACCAGATTTTTTCGAGAGGAGCTGCACAGATTTAGAGGCTAATTGATCTAAAATAATGGCGTCTTTTTCAAACAGTTCATGGCGCAAAGGTAGCCTACGACTATGGTCTAAAAATGGCGTCCGCTGCAGGCGATCAACCAAACCGGTTTCTGTGAACAAGAGAGGAACGCTACAACTTTCTTCTTTTTCAAAAATCAACTCGTAGTCTTCATAGTCTTCATCTGTTAAAAGGGGACAACGAAAGGCTGGATGCCCTCCAATGAAATAAGGCATGACTTGATCTGACTCTAAATTTTGCACGCGATAGGTGATGGTGATCTCTTTCCCTTTCAATTCATAATCGATTTCCACTCGAAAATGGTAGGGATAATTTTGTAAGCTCTCGTCGTTAGAGGTGATTTCAAAGACAAGACGATGGTCTGTTTGTTCTTTGAGTTCAAACTCTCTCTTGCGAATGAGGCCGTGTCTTGGAAGCTGGCCTGTCTTCACTCCATCTTTTAGATGATACTGCACTTGGCCATTACGAACACTCCCGCAAATCGGAAACAGAACCGGCGCTTGTCCTGACCAATACTCTGGATCTCCCTGCCAGAGATATTCTATGCCTTCCTTACTTCGAATGGAGCTCAATTCCCCACCAAATGTCTTAAATTGTACTTCTAGATCATCATTTTTTAATGCAATCACCATGGGCGACACCTCTTTTTAATTAGTATAGTTATTATATTCATTATAACCTTTTAGAAGAGATTGTCAATTTTTATCTTTTTAGTTAAAAATTTTTAAAAATATAAGAAAAAAACCTTGACAAAGCTCAGAAATAATTGTAAACTTAATATGTTAACAGAAACATTCCGTTTTAGGAATCCGTTCTTTCTGTTTTCTGACTTTTTTAGGATGCTCCTTATCATGATGCATTTTTCTAAAAGAGTCAGTTATCATTTAGGTCTCCTTATAAATATACAAGGGTTAACAGCTGGTTAACCCTTGTATTTTTGATTTTCATTAAAAAAACGGCCTATTGCTAGACCGTTCTTAGGGCTTATTTATCCCCTTTGTTGCGGATAACAAATCCATTTTTCTTTTCATTGGAAGTACGATGAGGACGTTTGTTGCCTTTGCCTTCAAAGTCTCGGCTATTTTTATTGGACTTGCGTTTGAAATCACGGCGTCCACCTTCACGGTCATCTCTGCGATTGCGGTCACGACGTTGGTCTCCACGACGGCCATTTCCACGGCCACCTTTGCCTTTTCCACCAAAGCCACCACCGGATGGTTTAAATGGCAATGGTTTTTCACGCGCAATTTCAACTTCTGGAAGGCTGTCTGGATCTTGAACGGTCAAGCTCAAAATATACATAGCCAATTCTTCAGGAGTGAATTCTGCAGCCAATTTGCGAGCATCCTTGCCAAACTTCTCAAAGTTGGTCCGGATTTTTTCATCTTCAAAGTCTCGCTCAATTTTCTTCAGCGCTACTTGTTTTTTCGCTTGGAAGGCTTCTTCTGCTGTTGCAGGTTTCATTCCCTTCATCCGCTTTTTAGTCAAGTTCTCAATGATTTGCAAATAGCCCATTTCATTTGGCGAAACAAAGGTAATGGATTGCCCTGTTTTCCCAGCACGACCTGTCCGTCCGATCCGGTGAACATAGCTTTCTGGATCTTGTGGAATATCGTAGTTGTAGACATGGGTAACACCTGAAATATCCAAGCCACGTGCCGCAACGTCTGTTGCTACCAAGACGTCCAAGTTCCCATTTTTAAAGTCACGAAGCACTCGGAGACGTTTGTTTTGATCCAAATCACCGTGAATCCCTTCTGCTCGGAAGCCACGAATCTTCAAGCCACGAGTCAATTCATCGACCCGACGTTTTGTCCGACCAAAGACGATAGCAAGCTCTGGTTGCTCCACGTCCATGAGACGAGTCATGGTATCAAATTTTTCGCCCTCTTTGACACGAATATAGTATTGATCGACCAAATCGGTTGTCAATTCTTTAGCCGCAATCTTAACGTGTTCTGGCTCTTTCATAAACTGAACACCGATGCGTTTGATGGCTTCTGGCATCGTTGCTGAAAAGAGCAAGGTTTGGCGTGTTTCTGGGACACGGCTAATGATGGCTTCGATATCTTCCAAGAAGCCCATGTTGAGCATTTCATCTGCTTCATCCAGGATCAAGGTTTCAATATGATCGAGTTTCAAGGCCTTGCGCTTGATCAAATCTAGCAAACGGCCAGGTGTTCCCACAACGATGTGAGCACCTGACTTCAAGGCTTTGATTTGCTTTTCAATGCTTGATCCACCATAGACAGAGCGAACCTTGACACCCTTACTGCGTCCAAAGCGGAACAATTCTTCCTGACTTTGAACCGCCAACTCACGCGTTGGGGCAATGACAAGGGCTTGGATCACTGTGTTATCGACATCAATCTTCTCCAACGTTGGAAGACCGAAAGCGGCTGTTTTACCAGTCCCTGTTTGCGCTTGACCGATGACATCTTTTCCTTCAAGAGCCAACGGAATGGTTTGTTCCTGGATCGGGCTCGCTTCTACAAAGCCAGCTTTTTCGATTTCTGCTAATAATTCAGCAGATAAGTTAAATTCATTGAATTTCAATTCTTTCTTCTTTCTAAAAAGTGGTGCGAAGCCACTTTATCACACTTCTTTTCAATGCGAAAACGCACTGATTGCATAGGAAGTCTCCTTCCCGGTTACCTGTCGCAAGACTCATCTAAAGGAAAACCCAATCGTTTTTTTATGGAATTCCCTTCTGCGAAAAATGTTTTCGCACTAGCGGATTTGGTTGATTAAAGTCGTTTTCCAAACGAAAAGACACCAAGATCCTCCTTGTGGGAGATTGACCAACATTCCTTTTCTAATTGTTCCATCTCACCAGCATTTCTCTCATACAAGTTTGCAACTTATCTAGTATAACACAATGGACGACCAAATGATAGTCAAAGGAGAATAATTTTATTTTTTAGGAAAAATTTTTAAAAACTTGAAAATAGTCAAGAGGGCAGTTTCCCCTAGATTTAGCTGACTTTCTTCTGACACCGTTCAAGAATCCCTTTAAATAGGAGTATAAAAACTTCGGAAAAACTTTTTTTGGTAGTTCTTGCGTTTTTACAAATAAATATGTATAATACAGTTAGTATCTAAAATATTTCTGTATAAAGAAATAGGATCATTTTATCTGATTCAACGATTTATTCTAAGTTCTGATTTATTTAGAACCACTCAGTACTATTAAATCTACTCCTACTATTTCCAAGAAGATTTTGTACAGTCAATGAACTATTCACACTGCCCCTTCTTTGGAGAGGAGGGCAGGTGTCTAGATGGTTCCTATTTCTCAGATTATTCTAGATACGAAGAGGCTCGGATTTCTCCAAGCCTCTTTTTTATCTTTGTTTCACAATCCACCGCATAACCTTTCCCAAAATGAGCCATAATATAAAGCTACATACGGATACATAAATCCAAGCATTGGGATCCTTTGTCATCGGAAGAGGGATATTCATTCCAAAGAAACCGGTGATAACGGCTAAAACCGCCAACAAGGCTTCAAAGATGGTTAGGGTTGTCAAGTTGTCATTCAAGTTGTTGTTTAGGATATTGTTGTAAGATCCTGACAACTGTTGCAAGACATTGGAAATCAACTCAGTCATCGAAGCCAACTGACGCGCTTCGATCATGGCATCATCAAACTGCTCTTTTTCAACATCATTCATCCTGCGATAAATGGCATGCGCTTTAATATGTTCTAGCAACATCCGATTCTGCTTGGCTGCTGCGACCAGATACACCATACCGGTCTCAAGGTCAGACAGGGCATAAAGATTCTTGGTCGTCGTTGTCTTTCGAAGCAAACGATTGAGTTCATCCTTGTGCTTATCTAAGCGATCAATAATCGGATAATAAGCATTACTGATCATTTCAAGACCTGCAAAAAGCAACTTATAGATCGACAACTCCCCATGGCTTTCCAAATAGCGAACCATTTGTTCAATGATATAGGCATTGTCCTGGTTACTGATGGTCACGAGTCGCGTATCTTGAACGATAAAGGTCATAGGGATGGTTTCGTAGTATTCCTTGTCCTTTTCTAAATCCAATACATTGTAGATAAATGTGATCGTACCGTTTTCTCGATTATAATCCATATGGGCACGTTCGTTCTTATCCATCGCGTACTCAATGGTTTCTTTGTCAATCTCGTATTTTTTATAAAGATATGAGTTTTCAGCAATCATATCCGAGTCGATATTGATCCATTTCCGATCTTGACCCAATTGTTTTTCGATAAACATTCCGTCTCCTTTCTCAACTGTTCTCTATCAAAATGATATTTTTATTTAAAAACTGCACTGGCTAATGCTTGCTGGATTTCAATGACGCTGCTGTCACTCTTGAATTGTAAAACTTCTGAAGGCTCGACTGCAGAAGAGACCCAGATTTTTAATTCGGCATCCAAATCAAAATGACCAGAAGTTTCCACTGAAAAACGAGAGATAGAGCGATAAGGTAAGGACTTATAGGACGTTTTCTTTCCTGTTACTCCTTGCTTATCCACCAAGATCAAACGAAACTCTGTAAAGACGATTAAATCACGAATCAAGCTAAAAGCAAGTGTCACTTGCTCTCCCGGCACCAAGATATCTTCCAGATCTCTTTCTACTTTATCGACATTTTTTTGAGAGGCATTGCCCATCAAACCACTTAATAATCCCATCATTTCTCCTTTAAAAGCGAAAACGGACCTTATCCGTTTTCTTATTCTATTGTTATGGATCGGTTTTGAATCGTTCCTTACCCCATCTTTTCTTCCAGCTCAACGTCTGGATACTTATCTGCAAACCAACGGAGGGCAAAGTCATTTTCAAAGAGGAAGACTGGTTGGTCAAAGCGGTCCTTCGCCAAGATGTTTCGGCTTGAAGACATGCGCTCATCTAAGTCTTCTGGTTTGATCCAGCGAACGGTCTTTTTACCCATTGGGCTCATGACCACTTCGGCATTGTATTCATTTTCCATCCGGTGCTTAAAGACTTCAAACTGAAGTTGACCAACAGCACCTAACATGTATTCACCTGTTTGGTAGTTGGTGTAGAGCTGAATAGCTCCTTCTTGCACCAATTGCTCAATCCCTTTGTGGAAGGATTTTTGCTTCATAACGTTCTTAGCTGACACTTTCATGAAGATTTCAGGCGTAAAGGTTGGCAGTGGTTCAAATTCAAACTTGTTTTTGCCCACTGTCAAAGTATCTCCAACCTGATAAGTACCGGTATCGTAAACCCCAATGATGTCTCCTGCTACAGCATTGCTGACATTTTCACGGCTTTCGGCCATAAATTGAGTCACGTTAGATAACTTAGCGCCCTTACCAGTACGAGGCAGGTTGACGCTCATCCCACGCTCAAATTCGCCAGATACGATCCGCACAAAGGCGATCCGGTCGCGGTGACGAGGATCCATGTTGGCCTGAATCTTAAAGACAAATCCTGAGAAATCCTTATCATAAGGATCGACAAGTTCCCCATCTGTCTTCTTGTGGCCGTGTGGCTCTGGAGCAAACTTGAGGAAGGTTTCCAAGAAAGTCTGCACCCCAAAGTTAGTCAAAGCTGAACCAAAGAAGACAGGAGTTAATTCACCAGCTAAAATCGCTTCTTCTGAAAAGTCATTTCCAGCTTCTTGCAAGAGTTCGATATCATCTTTTACTTGCTCATAGAATGGGTTGTTAGCAAAGAGCTTGTCTCCATCTTCTAGACTCGCAAAGCGTTCATC
Organism: Streptococcus sp. 210928-DFI.4.42; assembly: GCF_020554365.1. NCBI lineage: Bacteria > Bacillati > Bacillota > Bacilli > Lactobacillales > Streptococcaceae > Streptococcus > Streptococcus sp. 210928-DFI.4.42. The sequence continues at coordinate 13,286 of NZ_JAJCHF010000024.1, read as the reverse complement.
CCCTTTGTAGAGTTCCAAACGTTGGTTATAAAGATCGTAAAGTCCCTCAAAGGCTTTTCCCATTCCGATCGGCCAGTTCATTGGGTAACTGGCGATTCCCAAGACTTCTTCCAATTCTTGTAAGAGATCCAGTGGCTCACGACCGTCACGGTCCAGCTTGTTCATAAAGGTAAAGACTGGAATGCCACGGTGTTTCACAACCTCAAACAGTTTCTTGGTTTGAGCCTCGATACCCTTGGCAGAGTCTACAACCATAACCGCGGCATCCACCGCCATCAAGGTCCGGTAAGTATCTTCTGAGAAGTCCTCGTGCCCTGGGGTATCTAGGATATTAACGCGCTTGCCATCGTAGTCAAACTGCATGACAGATGAGGTTACCGAAATCCCACGTTGTTTCTCAATGTCCATCCAGTCGGATTTAGCGAAGTTTCCTGTTTTCTTTCCTTTTACGGTACCGGCTTCCCGAATCTCCCCACCAAAGTAGAGCAACTGCTCAGTAATCGTCGTTTTACCAGCATCCGGGTGGGAGATGATGGCAAAAGTACGGCGTTTTTTAATTTCTTCTTGTACGTTCATGTTCCTAATTCTTTCTCTTCTTATTTTTTGATAAATTTACAAATTCATCTCTACATCGGATCTCTCCTCAATTTCTCTATCTGTCCTATTATAGCGAAAATAGGCACTTTTTTCAACGATGATTCTTCTTTGAGAGCAAAAAGAAAGACTAAAATCCGTAGATTCTAGTCTTCTTTTCACGGCTATCAAAAGGCACCAAATCCTCCGCCACCGCCACCATCAGAGAAGCCACCGCCGTCAAAGCCGCCACTGCCATCTGAAGAGTTAATAGAGAAGCTTGAAACACTATAGGAATCATCTGCATAGTTCATCAAGGTAGAGCCGTCTAGGAAGGTATTTGGGGAGGTTGTTAGCCAAAGAACAGTGTCCCAGTCTTCATATGGTAAGGGAATCTGATGATTTTGGAGTACCTGGCTCACTTTTTTTGCTTGGCCATACATGGTTGCATAGACTAAGATGCGATTCCATAGGATGACACTCTCAAGTTCTGCTTGGTTGAAATTTGGAATACTTTCGATCATATTTCGAAAGGCCATCCATTGGAATTGTGAATCCAAGTTCTCTAAGGATTGTAGATGATCTTCACGGATTTTCACAACAATATAAAATGGAATGAATAACAAAACCAAAAGTAAAATAATCCAAAAATAGAATGAAGATAGGTGTGAACCGAATCCAAGAGATAAGAAACACATGCTCACAAATAAGATCAGTAAGAGCCAAAAATGTAAGGCACAGCCTGTTTTAGAAAAAGCTTCTTCTTTCTCAGATAAGTCTCTAAAATAAGAAGGCAATCCTAATTTTGCAATTTCCTTTTCTACCCCTTTTGACAATTGCTGGGCATCCTTTTTTAAAAGCGATTGAACGGCACTTCCGACTTTTCGAATACGGTCTCGTTGTGTGTCTGATTTAGCAGCTCGAAAATCTTTTTTTAAGGCTGCTTTGTCGATTTTATACCTTGAAAATACTTCACTGATATTGATTTCAGATTCTTGATCAAAGATCATTTCAATAAACTTCAATTCAAAATCAGCCAAGCCTTCATAATGGAGACAGGTCAAGGTTTCCCCATTTTCATTCCTAGTCAAACGAAGATTTCCTCGATCAATGAGATCCAATATAGTTGCTTGGATGAGATGATTGAATTTTAATGGTCCTTTCTCTCTAGATATCACCATCCGTTCAAAATCAAGTTGATACAGTGCCTTAGCTAGGACAAGAGGAGGTAAATTCTGTGGTGGTTCGTATAATCGTACTCCTTTTGCAATCCGACGAGTTCTGGTACTGATAAAATACCGGATCCATGGAATGAAAGCGAGGATAAATAAAAGAATCGATACAATTGGTACAACCTTAAGTAGTAGTGTCCGATAGAGGAACGTTTTTTGTTCAATGGATTTCTCTTTTTTGAGAAATTTCTCTTTTCCATTTCCCTTGTTAATCTCATTTGCTTGGTCTCGACGCAGGGCTTCTGTCATTGGCCAATAGGCATGCAGTTCGAGCTTTCCATTTTTTGGAAAATCCTTTGTCCAAATATGATAACCAGTTTCAGTCCGTTCGACTTGGGCTGGTGGATTAAAGTAACCAGTATGGGCATACAGTTTTCCCTGCTTGGCATCCAAGCCATCCACATAAAAATCTAATTTCGCGACTTTCTCATCTCCATCTGAAATAGGAAACCAATTCAGTTCTGCAATATCCTTGTAGAAAGTCAAGAGATGATCAATCTTCCATTTTACTTTGATCTTGACCGTCCCTCCGACGATACGGGCATTGTATATTTTTAATTGCCGACCATCTTCCAGGTCTGTCTCCTCTACACGAATCTCACGTTTTTCCCCATCCACATAGGCTTCCACCTCAGGATGACGATGAATTTTAAACCCTTTTGGAAGAGGATCTGCGCTTCCTAGAGTCACATATTGACCATGATAGCCTGTCTGAAACTGATAGGTAATCTCTTGTGTAAATGTTGCTTGGCTATCTTCCTGCAATTGGAGGTGTCCTACATAGGATTCAATCGAATAGCGAACTTCTTCATCCGCATGTGCTGTCGTTATTGTACAAAACAAACTCCAAACGAGGGAGATCATTAGCAAGAAACGCTTCATATATTCTCCTTTGATATAAAACAGGGTTGAGACAGAGATGCCCAACCTTTATACTGGTTATTTTCTCACTTTCACCCGCTCACTTCTGCGACTGAAGATCTGATTAAAGAGTAATAAAGCAAGGGCTAAAATACTAGATACAACCAAGTAGTTGAGCCACACTTTATCCCCTCTCATAATCGGAGGGCGGGCCATCAAACCATAATTACCTCCCGTCAATTGATTGACTCCAACCAGGAATAAATCTAAAACAAAGGTATAGAGAACAATCTGACTATTTTTTAAGAGGTTTCGATCATACCATCTCAAGAGATAAATCAAGGAATTGATCAGGAGACAGTAATGTCCGAGGAGGAAAGAAAAGCTCGTAATATGAGGGAAAGTGTAGGGGTCAAAGACTGGATAGCCCAAAGCAAAGATGGCTCCACTCACTCCCATCAAGGCAAAGAACTGTTTGCTTTTCCATCTGTCTGGCAAAAACAAGACCGCAAACATGGCCAAGCGGCAATGATAAAATGGTAAACTGTTGGACCAAGGAATGTGGTAGGCAAAATACCAAAGATACAAGCAAATTAACTGGAAGCCTTGTAAGTATTGAAAGCATTTGCGAAATTGCTCATTCTGATAATAGCGAAGTGACATCACGATCGCTGTCACAATTAACAAGACCATCACACTATACCAAAGTGCTGAGATTGCTGGTGGTGTTGTTGATTCTGTAGTGAAAAAATGATGCATAAAGTCTCCTTATTTAAACAGATTCAGGTATTCTTCTTTTCTTACTGTACTGAACGATCGTATTGATGAGGATCAGTGTCCCCGTCATTAGGACTGTCACGATCAAATAGTTGAGCACAAGGCCATGGTCACCTATGACAGGAGGACGACGCATAAAGCCGTAGTTTCCACCTGTTGCGAGATTCGCGAGCTGAATAATGGCATTGACCCCAAACGTCATCTGACAGATCTTCCAAACAGCCCTTTCTTCCACCTGGTAGGATTGAACCAGATAGATTAGGCAGTTGGCCAAGAGGGCCCAGTGACCAAAGACATTGTTGATCGAGGAAACGTGAGGAAAAGGGTAGGGATAAAAAACAGGATGAACCAAGGCCATAATGGAGCCAAAGACTCCCACGAGGGCAAAATATTGCTTGAAGCTTCCCTTGGGGGCCAAAAGGATAATCCACATGGCCATCCGGCTATGATAGAAGGGAAGACTCTCTGAAAAAGGCAAGCGAGCTGCTAAATACCAAGAGTTGATGATGAGCAACTGGATCAACTGTCCCCAATACCAAAAGGTTTGGTAGCTTTTGGAGTGAGCAAATCGAACGGACAGAACTCCCACTACCACCAATGAAGTCGGCAATAAGAAATACCAGGCCCCCAATTGAGGAGGGGTCGTTGGTTGACTGGTAAAAAATAAGTCCCAAAGTGTCATGATTTCTTTCCCTCATCTACTCTTTTTTCTATTCCGAACGCGAAACGACAGTCTCTTCAACCATCTTGTATTTGTAGCGCTGGTTGACCAAGCAAATACCAGCCACCATCACGATGCTGACCAAGAGGTAGTTCAAGAGAGCACCGTGGTCTCCAATGATTGGTGGACGTCGTAAGAAGCCATAATCTCCTCTGGTCAAAAGATTGACCAAAAAGATGACTGCATTCATACCAAAGGTGATCTTAACAATCCGTAAGGTATCCTGTTTTTCCGACTGATAAAAATCCTGTAGGTAAATCAAACTATTGGCAAACAAGGCCCAGTGACTAAAAATCAGGTTGAGTACAGTAATATGGGGGAATGGGAAGGGGTCAAAGGCCGGATAAACCAAAGCCGCAATGGATCCTAGAACACCCAACAAGGCAAAATATTGCTTGATATAGGTCCCTCTAGGAGCAAAGAGGATCGCAAGCATAGCCAAGCGACAATGATAAAAGGGTAAATTATCTGTCAAAGGCATGTGGGCGAGAATATACCAAGCATTGATGGTCAAAACTTGAATCAATTGTGCCCAATACCAAAAGCGTTGGTAGCTTTTAGACTGTGCATATTTGATGGAAAAGTAGCCAACCACCAACAAAGAAGCTGGCAGAATGAAATACCAGAGCCCAAACTCAGGCGGGGCTGATTTTTGGTTCGTAATCAATAAATCCCAAAATGTCATTTTTCTATTCCTTTAGTTTATAGTAGCCTATTTTTGTATAACTTCCTTCACATTTGCTAGGCTTTTTCTAATTCCTCTACCAATTTGGCTAGATTCATGGAATTGCTTCCCTTGATAAGGATTTGGTCTTGCTCTTTCAAGTTTTCCTTGACTTGTTTGACCATGTCCTCAAACTGGTCTTCCTCAGCTGTTTTCTTGAAATAATAGACATGTCCGAGTGGGAACATCTGACTCGCTAACTGAGCCAATCCCGCAATGTCTTGGCCATAGAAAATAACCGTATCCAAAACATCCGGCGAGAGGCTAAGAATCATTTTGTTGTGCAGATCAATAGATTGCTCCCCTAGTTCTTTCATATCTGCAAGGACGGCTAATTTTCGACCATTTGGATTGGCAGGAATAGTTGAGAAGGTTTCTAAAATTAGGCGCATGGCCGTTGGATTGGCATTGTAGACATCGGATAGGATATCCGCTCCGTTACTGGCCTTCTTCCATTCTGTCCGGTTGCGCGTCAATTGCAGGGTTTCAAAACTATCACGAATCGCAGCTTCACTCACTCCTTCTTGCAGGGCAACATAAGCTGCAATCATGGCATTGGTCGCATTGTATTTTCCTGTTACTGGAAGATCGATCGCTTTTTCTAAGAAATTAGCTCGGAAGGTTAAGCTATCCTTTCGCTCGATTAACTCGGTAATAAAAATCTCCTCGTCTGGACCAAAGCGGACGACTGTTTGCTTTTCAGGAAGGTAGGCATCGACGATCGGATCAGCTGGAACCACCAGAAGGCCACCTTCTGGCATGCCATCCGCAATCTGGAGTTTTCCTTTTGCGATCTCACTTCGATCTTTAAAGAATTCCAAATGGGCTTCTCCAATCAAGGTGACAATAGCAGCTTTTGGATGCGCCAGTTCTGACAAGAGATGGATATCTCCTAGATGGTCTTGCCCCATTTCAAGGACGAGTTTGTCCGTCCCTTCTGGCATATGCAAAACCGTATAAGGAAGACCAATTTCGTTATTATAGTTTCCTTGTGTTTTATAGGTCAGGTAGGTGGTGGACAATAGCTGTGCCAACATATCTTTTGTGGTGGTTTTACCATTTGACCCCGTTACTGCAAAAACATCTACTTTTGTCTTTTGAAGATAGGCTGCAGCTAGTGTTTGAAAAGCGCTCAGCACATCTTCCACCAAAATATAAGGGTGCCCTTCGATCACTTTCTCTGAAAAAGTGGCTACGGCTCCATTTTCAAAAGCAGTCTCAATAAAGTCATGACCATCACGCGCTCCCTTTAAAGGAACAAACAGGTCTCCAGGCCCAATCAAACGACTGTCAAATTCCGGCTTGACGAGGGCCACATCTTCAAATTGGCTGATATCATTTTTTGCACGTACTAGATGAGCAACTTCATGTAATGTGAGATTCATATCCGACTCCTCAGTTCTCCGTAACGTCCTCAAAGATTTGGACGCTCCTATCAAATTCTTCTCATTATACCATATTCTAGACCACAAAAAAAGTGGCTGGGACAGAAGTCCTAGCCTCTCAATTATTTTTGGATTGTCGAGCAAGACGCAGTGGTTGAGTGGGCTCTACTACGCTGATTTCATCAGCTTTTACAGGCCTACTCAACTGTGCGGAGGTGGGACCACGAAATCGAATTCTAACGAATTACCGATTTCTGTCCCACTCTCTCTTTTCTTACAACAAATGCGCTTCGTGTTTTTGGAAGACTTCTTTTCCAAGCTCTACTAACTTGGTGATCAAATCTGTATAGTTGAGTCCCATATTGTCCCAAAGCAAAGGATACATAGACCATTGGGTAAATCCAGGCATGGTATTGAGTTCGTTTAAGAAGATCTCTCCTTTATCAGTATAGAAGAAATCACAACGCGCCAAGCCCAGACCGCCGACCGCACGAAAGGCTTTTTCTGCGTTGGTCCGCATGGTTTTCACAACCTCAGGGTCCAATTGAGCTGGAATCGCCATGGTAATTTTGTTGTCGATGTATTTGGCATCATAATCATAGAAGGCCACATCTTTCACAACTTCACCTGGCAAGGTGCTCTTCACATCATAGTTTCCAAGTAGTCCAACTTCGATCTCACGCGCATTGACTCCTTGTTCTACCAAGACACGGCTATCGTATTTGAAGGCCAATTCGAGAGCAGCCCGAAGCTCTGTTTGGTTTTCAGATTTTGAAATCCCTACACTAGAGCCCATATTGGATGGTTTGGTAAAGACAGGATAAGGGAGATTAGCTTCAATTGTAGCAATTTTCTCTTCCAAGTCATCGCCTTCCACTACAGCTACATATGGAACTTGTGGAATCCCTGCAGATTCCAAAACCCGCTTGGTGGTGATCTTGTCCATTGCGACACTAGAAGCCAGGATGCCACAGCCGACATAAGGCATTTTCAAGACTTCTAAGAAGCCTTGAATAGAACCATCTTCACCCATTGGTCCATGAAGCACTGGAAAGACCACTGCTCCTTCCTTGTAAATCGCTGATGGTGCGACTTTTTTAGACCAGTCCACTGTCTCATTGGTCATCAATTTCTCATCATCCGCTGGTTTCTCTTCAAAAGCTTGCGTCTGGATGAAGTCTCCTGACTGCGTAATAAAATAGGTCTGAACCGAAAATGCTTGGTAATCAATCGCGCGCATCACGCTTTCTGCTGAAAGAACAGATACTTCACGTTCTGCACTACGTCCACCATATAACAGGATTAAGTCTTGTTTACTCATAGTTTCTCCCTAATTGTTCCCTTGATTTCTTACTTGATAGTATACCACAATGATAGCCCTTTCGAAAGAACTTCTCTTATAATTCTGTCCGATTTTCAATCGCGCGAAGCAAGGTCACTTCGTCCGCATACTCGATATCGGCTCCAACTGCCAGTCCTCGTGCCAAACGGGTCACTTTGATCCCTGCTGGTTTGAGCACGCGCGAGATATACATAGATGTCGCTTCTCCGTCTGCCGTCGCATTGGTCGCAACAATGACCTCTGTGACTGTTCCATCCATCAAGCGACTAATCAAAGTTTTGAGATTGATGTCATCGGGTCCTACGCCATTCATGGGCGAGATCAAGCCATGCAAGACATGGTAGCGGCCGTGGTATTCCTGGATATTTTCCATAGCAGAGACATCCCGGCTATCTTCTACAACAAGAATGAGGGAAGGATCCCGCGTTTCATCTCGACAAATCTCGCAGGTTTCTTCATCGGTTAAATTGCCACAAATACTGCAATACCCTAGCTCACGCTTGGCATTTAGTAAGTTCTTGGCAAATTCATTAACATCATCATCTGACATGCCAATGGTGTAAAAAGCCAGACGAGTCGCTGTTTTGATCCCAATTCCTGGCAACTTCGAATAGCTGTCAATTAATTTTGCAATAGGTGCTGGATAAAGCATAGTTTCCTTTCTAATTCATGGGGTGTTTCTGATTGTATAAGTTAATAATGTCACGCGTAATGGAATGACTGACCGTCGCTTGTAGATTGGTATTATGTGGAAAAACCACTGCTACCGCAATCTTTGGATTGTTTGACGGTGCATAAGCCACCACATTGGTATTAATGGCTTGTTTGCCTCCATCGACTGTGGTTTCAGCTGTACCGGTCTTGGCACTAATGGAGACACTAGCACCTTGACCGACAGTTTTCCCTGTCGTCAAACCACTCGTACCATTCGCAACCTGATAGAACCCTTGCTTGATCAAAGCCATGTCCTCCGCTGAGATATGGACCTGATTGAGCTCCTTGGTTTCGATCGCTTTTTTCAACTGACCAAGGCCCCCTTGATCATTATTGTCATAGATGCCTTCGACGACATGAGGACTCACCCGCTTCCCATCATTCGCTACGGTTGCCGCATACTGAGCCAATTGCATAGGCGTATAGTTGTCAAACTGACCAAAGGCATTGGTCAAATAATTACCGACTGTGTAGTCTTTTGGAATAAAACCGGTCGATTCATTGGGAAGGTCAATCCCCGTTGATGTCCCAAGACCATACTCTGCAAAAGTAGAGCGCAGTTTTTTCATAGCCGGTTCAACCTGATCCACTTGTAAGGTCATATTTGGAGTGTAAGGTTGCCCCATCATCTTAAGGGCAATTTGGACCATATAGGTATTGGAAGAGTATTCCAATGCTTCCACCGCATTGATGGAACGACTACCGTATTGGGTAAACCAAGAATTGATAGGAGCGGATCCTGCAAAAACAATCGGCTGATCGGTCAGAACCTGGTTCCCTGAAATGGCTCCATTTTCCCATCCAGAAGTCAAGGTCGCTCCTTTGACCACGGATCCTGGGACGAAAACATTGGTGACTGTTCCCAAAGCATCGGTTGATAAATCTTGACTACCAGCCTGGTGTTTGATCCCTGCCATGGCAAGGACTTTCCCTGTATCAGGCTCAAGGGCTACAGCATAGACACCTTCGGAGTAGGTCGCATTTCCAGCTTGCAACTCTGCGCTAAAGGCAGAGCGGAGAATATCTTCCACCCCTTTTTGGAAATCCAAGTCAATCGAGAGCTTGAGGTTTTCTCCTTTGGCCCCTTTTGAAACGTCGACCACTTTCTCCATGTTGCCATTTTTATCTAGGAGAATTTCTTTTTCACTGCGTTTGCCTTGAAGGACGTTTTCGTATTCCTTTTCGAGATAAGACGTTCCAACCCGGTCATTGAGAGCATAGCCTTTTTTGACATAATCCTCAACCTCTTCTGCTGGAAGTCCCGTCTGCTCGGTCGATACATTTCCAATAATAGAGGCTAGAGGAGTATCCAAAACCTTGCGGTCCCAGCTAGTCGTGATGGCAATTCCCGGAAGGTCCTGACTATCCGCTGCGATGGTCGCAATCTGCTCAGCTCCTAGTGCCTGCGTCGTAATGATCCCTGTCGCAAAATTCTCCACCGCATTCATCTGGCTATAGAGATAAATAATCTTTTTCTCATCATCTGTATAGCCGAGTTTTGAAGGGTCGATACTATCCACTGCCGCTTGATAAATCTTGGCTTCCGGCAGGCGGTTGCCATCGGTATCAAATTTCTTTTTCTCAGGCAGGTGTTCCACGACCTCTTGGTAGACCTTGGTATTGGCTAGATAGTAATCCACTTCTTGCCGTTCGGTTACTTGAGGATTTTCTACATCGACATACTGTAAGAGTTTCCCAGCTGTCTCTCGCATTTCTTGGGCCGTCATTTTACGATCCCGCGTAAAAGTCAGGACCTGTTTGCCCACATTTTCCACCAAGGGTTTACCAGAAGCATCATAGATTTGCCCTCGCACACTCCCTTGTTTGACCGTCTTTTTGGTAGCTTTTGCCAATTTATCCGTATAGTAGGCTTGGTGAGTGATCTGCATATAGCCAAGTCGGGCAATCAGCACCAAAAAAAGAAGGCAAATCAAACTAAACAGCAGGTAGAGTCTGCGTGTAATCGAATGATTCTCAAACTTCCGTATTTTCTTCTTCATGAAATGTTCTGTCCTTCTTTTCTAATCAACACTTACCTTCCATTTTACTATTTTTCCAAGAGTATCTCAAGAAAAGGAAGGGACCTTTCCTGGAATTTTATGAAGAAAAAAGATTGGACCTGCTCGCCCAATCTTGAAATTAACACAAACTTTTTTACATGTACAACCTTATGTGAGGTGGTTGAAAAAATATTGATTTTTAATTTTTAAGCTTATTCAAGCATATGTCGAAACTTTCCGCCGTGAGAAAAGTTCCTGAAACACAATTGTTTCAGGAACTCGGGAGTTTTGAAACTTTAGGTTCAAAACTAAGTCATGGAACTTCGTAGAAGTTCGCTGACGTCCGTACTCACCTAAGGAAAGTTTTTAAGACTATTTTGTCTTCAATTTGAGATTGGACATGGTCGCCCAATCTCTTCTTTTAGTAGGTCACAACATTGATTTTTCCTTTGTCATACTCAGCAATGAAAATATCCAAAACGTTGTCATAGCCTTCTTTTTCCAATTCAGCTAGCAACCACTCTTCACTTTTCCCAATTGTTTCCAAAATTTCAAGCTGAACCACACCATCCGTAATGATTGGGTATTTAGGATTTTCATCCCCCGCACGGACAACGATAATTTGACCGTTTTGTTCAATGACAGCTCGTTTCACTCCCTTTAATTGGAAAATTCCTTGTGAACGCAATTTCAAGGCAACGTCTGAAGCAGAAAGTCCCTTGGATCGACAAGCTTCCGGATCAAGCTTCCCATTTTTGATAATGACAGTTGGTTTGCCATCGATCAAGTGCTTCATAAAACGGACATTGGTATTGAGCCATTTTAAGAGCAAGATCAAAATAGTCCACATCAAGAGAATCACTATGTATTGAAGAATGGTAATGGAGCTATTGTAAATCACCCCACCAATAATTCCCCCCAGAACATAGTTCTGTATCTGGTCTACTGCAGAACTTGGTGCTAAGTTTCCTTTCCCGGTCACATTGATCACAAATACCAAGGAAATCAAGCCAAGAGCTAATTTAATCAAAATGGTTATAAAATTTACTGTCATTTGTTCACCTCCACAAGTTCTACGTCTGTTTTATATAGATCCATCTTTTCTAATAGATAGCGATCCGGGTCAGAGCCTGCGATAGCTCGGTAATAAACCTCTCCAACCTTCAGGATCGCCCCATTTGTGGCTGCTGAAGTATTGACATAGACATCTTCTTTTTTGACATCCAACTCCTTTGAGATGACCTCAATAAAATGGAGTGAGCGTTGGAACTGGTCATTATTACTTTGGCTATATTGAAAATTGCTGATACTGATCAAGACCACTACCACCAGAGTTAAAATGGAGATAATAGACAATTCGCGGAATTTGCTATCGTGCTTATTCCGATAGGCTTTCGCCACAAAAAAACCAGTCAGAAGAATGAGCAAGCCAGATATCCCAATGGTCACCCAGTTTTGCTGGCTGATCTGACTCAATACATAGTCATAAGAGTAAAATTTCATAAACAACTCCCTTTCTCCAAATGAATTCAAGCTATTATAACGGATTTTATAAGAATTTTCAAGGCATTGTGATCAGGAAATCATTAAAATTTTGTTATAATAAAACTATCAATTATGTCAAGAAAAGGAAACACAATGAAACTCATTTCATGGAATATCGACTCGCTAAACGCTGCATTGACTAGCGACTCAGCACGCGCCAAACTCTCTCAAGAAGTCCTTCAAACCTTGGTTGCTGAGGATGCGGATATCATTGCCATTCAAGAAACCAAGTTATCCGCCAAAGGTCCTACTAAAAAACACCTCGAAATCCTTGAGGAGCTCTTCCCTGGCTACGAAAACACCTGGCGCTCTTCTCAAGAACCGGCTCGTAAAGGCTACGCTGGAACCATGTTCCTCTATAAAAAAGAGCTCACACCAGTTGTGACTTTCCCAGAAATCGGAGCTCCTTCGACCATGGACTTGGAAGGTCGGATCATTACTTTGGAATTTGATGAATTTTTCGTGACTCAGGTCTACACACCTAACGCTGGTGATGGACTCAAACGTTTGGAAGAACGTCAAATTTGGGACGTTAAGTATGCTGAATATTTGGCTGAATTAGACAAAGAAAAAACCGTCCTTGCAACTGGGGACTACAACGTTGCCCACAAGGAAATTGACCTTGCCAACCCAGCCAGCAACCGCCGTTCACCAGGATTCACAGACGAAGAACGTGAAGGATTTACAAATCTTTTGGCCAAAGGATTTACAGATACCTTTCGTCACCTACATGGTGATGTTCCTGAGCGCTATACTTGGTGGGCACAACGAAGTAAAACCTCAAAAATCAACAATACGGGCTGGAGAATCGACTATTGGTTAACCTCAAACCGCATTGCTGACAAGGTCACTAAATCAGATATGATTGACTCAGGCGCTCGTCAAGATCATACACCAATTGTATTAGAAATTGATTTGTAAGGATGGTCTTTATGAATTTCAATGCAGTGATTCCTGAGTTTATTGTATCGAATTTAGAGCAGTCCCGTTCCTTCTACTGTGATTTACTGGGTTTTACCATCGAATACGGGCGACCAGAAGAGAACTTCCTCTTTCTTTCTCTTGAAGAGTGCCAGCTAATGATAGAGGAGGGGAGTAAGGAGGAACTAGCTGAACTGACCTACCCCTTTGGTCGTGGAGTTAATATCTTCTTCGGCATAAAAGATGTCCCTAGACTCTATCAAAAAGTAATCGAGTCTAACTATCCTATTCATCGTCCTTTGACCAAAAGAAAATTTCGTGTTGGTGAACAATATATCTATCCCCATGAATTTGCAGTTCTAGATCCAGATGGCTATTTTTTAAGATTTAGTGAATAAGAAAATAGATCACTAGAGTAGAAAAATAAACAAAAAAAGAAAGAGGCTGGGACAAAAGTCCTAGCCTCTCAATTATTTTTGGATTGTCGAGCA
>NZ_JAJCHF010000023.1:0-34455 GCF_020554365.1 Streptococcus sp. 210928-DFI.4.42 | reverse complement strand
GAACCTTTGATGCAGTTATTCGCAATGTAGTAGCTCCAAATGGCTTGAAAGAAGTCTTGGTTCCAACTTGGTCAGACAAGAACTGGCAGGATGATCTAGTATGGCATAAAGCGGTTCGTCAAAGTGACGGCAGCTACCGAGCAACTATCAAAGCCTCAGATCATAAAAATGAAGATGGTAAATACAATGTCCATGTTTATTATGTAGATCAAGCTGACAAACGAAATTACATCACAGAGACTACAACAGAAGTACACCACGTTAAACCAAGTGGCACTGTCACCATTGAGAATAATAATTCAGAGGCAGGAACCTTTGATGCAGTTATTCGCAATGTAGTAGCTCCAAATGGCTTGAAAGAAGTTTTGATACCAACCTGGTCAGACAAGAACTGGCAAGATGATCTAGTATGGCACAAAGCAGTTCGTCAAAGTGACGGAAGCTACCGAGCTACCATCAAAGCCTCAGATCATAAAAATGAAGATGGTAAGTACAACGTCCATGTCTACTATGTAGATCAAAATAATCAACGGAACTACATAACAGAAACCACGACATACATCACAAAGACTGCGACAGAAGTACACCACGTAAAACCAAGTGGCACGTTAACGATTGAAAATAATAATGTTGAGACGGGCACGTTTGATGCAGTTATTCGCAATGTAGTAGCTCCAAACGGATTGAAGGAAGTCTTGATCCCAACCTGGTCCGACAAGAACTGGCAAGATGATCTAGTCTGGCATAAAGCAGTTCGTCAAAGTGATGGAAGCTACCGTGCGACTATCAAAGCCTCAGACCATAAAAATGATGACGGTAAGTACAACGTCCATGTCTACTATGTGGATCAATCTGACAAACGAAACTACATCACAGAGACTACAACAGAAGTACACCACGTAAAACCAAGTGGCACGTTGACGATTGAAAATAATAATGTTGAGACGGGCACGTTTGATGCAGTAATTCGTAATGTAGTAGCTCCAAACGGATTAAAAGAAGTCTTGATCCCAACATGGTCCGACAAGAACTGGCAAGATGATCTAGTATGGCATAAAGCAGTCCTTCAAAGTGATGGAAGTTACCGTGCAACTATCAAAGCTTCAGACCATAAAAATGAAGATGGTAAATACAATGTCCATGTTTATTATGTAGATCAAAATAACCAACGGAACTACATTACAGAAACCACGACAGAAGTGCGTCAAGCCCGCCGTTCTGGTACAATCTTGATCCAAAACAACAACAAGGATACAGGTACCTTTGACGTCATTATCAAGGATGTATACAGTCCTAAAGGTGTGCGGACTGTTCAAGTTCCTACATGGTCGGATAAGGATGGACAGGATGATCTCCGCTGGTACGAAGCGACTCGTCAAGCAAACGGAGACTACAAGGTATCGGTCAAAGCGAGCGATCATAAGAACTCTACTGGTAAATACCATATTCACCTTTATTACATTCAAAATGATGGTTCTCGTGTAGGTGTTGGTACCACGACTACAGAAGTTGAATTCCGAAATGCCCAGACCAAGACGCAAGCTGCTATCAAGAATGTCAATGCAACGAACGGGACTTATACAGTAGCTGTAGATCAGGCACCTCAGGGACGTCGGATTAAGAACATCCGTGTCGCAGCCTGGTCTCAAGCGCACCAAGAAAATCTTTTCTGGTATTCAACAGCACCTTCTGGTATGCATACAGAAGTGCAGGTCTCTGCAGCAAATCACCAGTACCAATCAGGTAACTATACCACTCACGTCTATGTGGATTATGTCGATGGTGGCGTTGAAGGCTTTAACCTTGGTCAAACAGCCCTTCATCCCCGTGCGACAGTAGATCAAACTGCTTTTAGTCCTCGTGTAACGAATGGACAACGGGACCGTGTCTTACGGGCAGCAGCTAGTCTAGTGGGTGTTCGTGGCGGCACTGCAGCTCACCATCAATTGGTCAATGATTACAACAGTGTCAAACCACTTCCAGTTGGTTATGCAGTGAAGACGACCGATGACTGGTGTGATATCTTTGTCACAACAGTCTTCCAGCGGGAAGGTTTGAGCGGTTTGATTGGTCGTGAATGTGGAGTCGAACGTCACATCCAGATCTTCAAACGCTTGGGCATCTGGAATGAAGATGGTACCACTACACCAAAAGCAGGGGACATCATCACCTTTAACTGGGATCAAAATAGCCAACAAAACAATGGCTTTGCGGATCACATCGGAATTGTCGAAAGCGTCTCAAACGGAATCATTCATACCATTGAAGGAAACTCCAACAACCAAGTCCGTCGCAATACCTACCGAATCGGACATGGCAATATCCGTGGATTTGCAACCCCACGCTATCAATAATAAAAAGGGAGTGGGAAAGAACTCTGACTAGTTAAAAAGAGTTCGTCTTCCCACCCCCGCACAGTTGATTAGGTCATCTTTGGAGCTTAAAAAGCGAACAAAGATGCCAATCAACCACTGCGTCATACAGTTATTTCTATCAAATATAAAAAGGCTGAACAGTTTTTGTCCAGCCTCTTTTTGTGGCTTCTTTTTTGAATGCAGATAAGTTTTTAAAATAAAATGAGAGATTCTGTCAATTGTTTTAAATGATTTTTATCTTTTGAATTATTCGATAATGACTGGAGACTTTACGCAGTGAGAAAAGTGCTTGAAATATTAGAATTTCAAGCACTCGGGAGTTTTGAGAGTAAAACAGTTTGGGAAACTGTTTTAGCCTGAGCCTAGAAATTAAAGAGCGAAGGGGCTCAAAACTAAGTCATGGAACTTCTTTGAAGTTCGCTGACGTCCGTACTCACTTAAGGAAAGTCTCTAAGAATACTATTTCGGTTCTTTTCTTATTTTTTCAACCCTTCTTCGAAACTCTTAGAAGGGGCCTCGACTTGGATGGTTTCAAGGGTTAATGGATTGGTGAAGGTCAAGCGGTGAGCATGGAGCATGAGTCGCTCTCCGCGTGCAGGGTTATAGAGAGGGTCCCCGACAATCGGGTGCCCATGATGGGAGAGATGCACCCGGATCTGATGGGTACGCCCCGTCTTAAGCTGGCATTTAACCAGGCTGTTGCGCCCGATTTTTTTCAGTTGCGTCACCTGGGTTTCTGCATACTGTCCCTTGCGTGGATCGACCAGGCGCTTGCGCCGATCGTGGCGATCGCGTCCGATTTTATCCTTGTAGACGATGGTTTTTTGTGCTAAGCTACCTTGGATCAAG
Organism: Streptococcus sp. 210928-DFI.4.42; assembly: GCF_020554365.1. Taxonomy (NCBI): domain Bacteria; kingdom Bacillati; phylum Bacillota; class Bacilli; order Lactobacillales; family Streptococcaceae; genus Streptococcus; species Streptococcus sp. 210928-DFI.4.42. The sequence goes on along the minus strand of NZ_JAJCHF010000023.1, from coordinate 31,231 downwards.
GCCCAGTACTCGCGTTGGATGTTTTTATCTTCCAAAATGCGGTTGAGAATGGGCAGGATAAAAGGGTTTTTAGCAAATAAAATCGCTCCGCTGGTTTCCTTATCTAGGCGGTGCACGACGTAGCAGGTGGATCCAACATAGCTGGAAACATGGTTGAGAAGAGCAATTTCTGTCGGATCATTGGCATGGGTTTTCATACCTTCAAGCTTATTGACGATGATGACATGCTCATCCTGATAGAGCTCTTCGACCAGACTCGGGTCTCCGGCTAGGAGCTCTTTTTCAGGGTAATCGTCCGCGTCAAAGATCAGCTGGATCTGGTCTCCTTTTTGAACGGGGCTCTGCCAGTTGATGGTCTCGCCATTGACCAAAACGTGCTTCTTGGTTCGTAAAAAATGCCGGATCTTACGGGGAATGAGGAAGTAGTCCTCAAGCAACTCTTTCACAGTCATCTGGGGAAAGGATTGTGGAATGGTAAATTGATAGTTCATGACCCTATTGTAGCAAAATCTAAGCTTAAAGAAAACTAAATGGGAGAAGGGGATGAGCTATCTTTTCTTGCTAGGACAAGGATAAGGTGTTACAATAACAGGTATGAATAGAATAAAAGAATTATTTGAAAACCTGATCACTTTTTTTAGAAAGGATCATCCGCCCAAAGCGGTGGCAGAAGAAGTGCCAGACACGGAACTACCGGAAGAGACAGTAGAGCCGACCTATAGTCGCTCAGGCAAGCACAGAAGCAAGCCTCTCTCTCAGCATCCCTTCCGTCGTTTTTGGCGTCGCTTCCATTTGACCAAGATTCTCCTGATCATTGGGCTAGGCTTTAGCCTCTTGACAGGGGGCTATCTTTTCTACCTTGCTAAGACGACCAACGTCAAGGATTTGCAGAATGCACTGAAGGCGACTACCATTATCTATGATAAGAATGGGGACCAGGCGGGAAGTTTGACCGGGCAAAAAGGAACCTATGTCGAACTCGATGCCATTAGTGAGAATCTGCAAAATGCCGTGGTCGCAACAGAAGACCGGAGCTTTTACAAGAATAGCGGGATCAACTATGGTCGCTTCTTCTTAGCGATTTTGACCCTGGGTCGCTCAGGTGGTGGGTCAACCATCACCCAGCAGTTAGCCAAGAATGCTTACCTGTCTCAGGACCAGACGGTGGAGCGCAAGGCCAAGGAATTCTTCCTGGCACTTGAAATCAATAAGAAATACAGTAAAAAAGAGATCCTCACCATGTACCTCAACAATGCCTATTTTGGAAATGGGGTTTGGGGGATTGAGGATGCTTCCAAAAAGTATTTTGGGGTTTCAGCCAGTCAATTAAGTCTAGATCAGTCAGCGGTTCTCGCAGGCATGCTCAAGGGACCGGAGATCTATAACCCGCTCTATTCAGTAGAGAATGCGACCAACCGCCGCAATACGGTCCTTCAAAATATGGTAGCGGCTGGCTATATTGACCAGGCAACAGCCGATCAATCTGCTGCTGTTGATATCCATGGCCAGCTAGTCGATGCCTATGAAGGCAAGTCAGAGGACTACCGCTACCCATCCTATTTTGATGCGGTCATCAATGAAGCGGTCAACGAATACGGTCTCACCGAAGAAGATATTGTCAAAAATGGCTACCGGATCTACACCGAGCTGGATCAAAATTACCAAGCAAGCATGCAGGTAATCTATGACAATACAGCCCTCTTCCCGGTAGCGGAAGACGGCACGCGCGCAGAGTCCGGTAGTGTGGCCCTTGATCCTAAGACCGGGGGGGTTCGGGCTCTCGTAGGACGCGTCGGAAGCGATCAAAATCCAGGTTTCCGTACTTACAACTATGCCACCCAGGCTGCCCGTAGTCCGGGATCGACCATCAAGCCTTTGGTGGTCTATAGTCCAGCTGTTGCAGAAGGTTGGTCGACCAATAAGGAACTGGATAATAGTACCACCCAATACGGAAGTTATGAAGTCAATAACTATGCAGGAATCCAGTCGAGCCCAACGGTACCGATGTACCAGGCCTTGGCAGAATCCCTCAACCTTCCAGCAGTGGCGACCGCTAATGAATTGGGCCTCAATACTGTCTTTGAGTACGGAAAAAAATTCGGTCTCAACATGGATAAGGTGGATAAGTCGCTTGCTGTTGCCTTGGGAGCTGGTGTGACAACCAATCCGATGCAGATGGCCCAAGCCTATGGAACCTTTGCCAATGGCGGGGTCATGAATGATGCCCACCTCATTACCAAGATCGAAAATGCCAGTGGCCAAGTGGTCAAGAGTCACAGTCAGAAATCAACCCGGGTGCTTAGTGGATCCACAACGGATAAGATGACCAATATGATGCTGGGAACCTTCAGTAATGGTACAGGGGTCAACGCTGCGCCTTATGGCTATACCATGGCTGGGAAAACCGGTACGACAGAGACCAGCTTTAACAAGGACCTCTCTGGAGACCAATGGGTGATCGGCTACACGCCAGATGTGGTCATCAGTCAATGGCTTGGTTTCCCAACGACCGATGAAGGTCATTACCTGACCGATAGTAGTGCCGGAACGGCGTCAGAGATTTTCCGTAATGTTGCCAACAGTGTCCTGCCTTATACAGACGGTACCCAGTTTGATTCGGTGAAGAACTCTTATGCTGAAAATGGCATTGCGCCAGTCGGAGAAGAAACGACAGAAACAGACAGCAAAGAAGACAAAGGTTTCTTTGAGGATGTCAAAGAAAAGGCGTCGAATATGGTCGATGATGCGAAAAAAGCAATCGACGAGGCCGATATCCCAGGAAAAGCGAAAAATGCTTGGGATACCTTTAAAGGTTGGCTTGGTTTCTAATCAAAAAAACGATTCAGAAATTCTTCTGAATCGTTTTTTGCAGATTGAAGATAAAGTCATCTTAGCAACTTTCCTTAGGTGAGTACGGACGTCAGCGAACTTCGAAGAAGTTCCATGACTTAGTTTTGGACCTAAGGTTCCAAAACTCCCGAGTGCTAGAAACACTAGTGTTTCTAGCACTTTTCTCACGGCGGAAAGTTTCTGTTGAAATGATCCTAATAGTATTAATTATTTTAATTTTTCAACATCACTTAAGTTGTTTTATGTAAAATGCAATTTGTCTATATTCTAAAAGATCTATTCAGAAGGATTTCTGAATAGACCTTTGTTTAAAGTTCACTATCTGATAAGCTAAAGGTATCGCCGTGTTGGAGATCCCCGTACTGGTAGCCCCGTTTGAACCAGCGCATGCGTTGCTCCGAAGTCCCGTGGGTAAAGCTATCTGGCACCGAGTAGCCGAATGCTTGCTCCTGGAGAGTGTCGTCACCGACTGCATGGGCCGCATTCATAGCTTCTTCGATATCACCGATATCCAAAAGGTTCCGGTCTTGAATGGAGCGGGCCCAGACACCTGCTAGGTAATCTGCTTGCAGCTCGATGCGGACGCTGATGGCATTTCGTTCCTTTTCAGAAAGTCCTTGCTGCATACGGTGGTATTTGCCAAGGATTCCCAGCTCATTTTGTACGTGGTGGCCGACTTCATGGGCGATGACGTAGGCCATGGCAAAGTCGCCACTAGCCTTGTATTTGGTGGTCAATTCCTTGTAGAAACTCATATCCAAATAAATTTTCTTATCGGTTGGACAGTAGAAGGGCCCAGCCGATGCTTGCCCAACCCCACAGCCTGTCTTTGTCCGTCCGGTATAGAAGACTAGTTTGGGCTCCTGGTAGGTCCGTCCTTCTGCTTGAAAGACCTTGTGCCAATGATCTTCTGTTGTCCCAAGGACTTTGCTGACGAACTGGGCATCTGCATCGTCGACATGGGTCTTATTGGTGCGCGTGACTTGGGTGGACTGGTAAGGTTGTGAAGTCCCATTTCCAAAGAGGCCCCCAAGGCTAGCTCCCCCTCCTAGAAGGACCATGACAAGGATGATGATGATCTTACTCTTGAAGCTACCAGGCGATAGCAAAATTTGTAAAATGCCCCCGCCAAGGTTACTGTTGCCTGAAGACTGGGAGTAGCTTTGCCCTCGACGGTCTTCGATATTTCTACTTTCTTTTAAGTTATCACTTTTCATATTCGTCTCCTTTTGTTTTATTTTACCAAAAATGAGGAAAAAACTAGAGTGATAACGCTTTAGATTTGCTTTTTTATTAACAGTAGATTTTCTGTCCTTGTCAAAACGTGGAAAACTTGCTATAATGGGGTGAACGGAGGCGTTATGGCATTAAAAAAAGCAAGTCTAGCGTGTACGGTTTGTGGGTCACGCAATTACTCCATTAAGTTGAGTGGGACGCCAAAACCAACACGTCTAGAAGTCAATAAATTCTGCAAACATTGCAGCAAGTATACCATCCATAAAGAAACACGATAGGAGAGAGTTGTGAAATTCATTAAAGATATTTTCGTCTTACTAAAAGATACAACTTGGCCAAATCGCAAGGAAAGATGGAAAAACTTTATCTCAGTGATTGAGTACACCGCTTTCTTTGTTGCATTGATTTATTTGTTTGACAAAGTCATTGCACGTGGCCTATTGCACATGATCAATTTCTTTTAAGAAAAGAAGCCAGGTGGGACCCTCAGGGTCCCATTTTTTATTGTCTTTTCTAAAAAATAAATCAGCAAACCTCTTTGCATTCCTACAAAATGTGGTATAATGAAGCTAGGAAAAGGAAAGCCAAGAGGCTTTTTTTAGTGTGTTCACAAAAGCTCGAGCAGGCTAAACAGAAAGAAAGGATGCCCAAATGGACAGTTTTGATAAAGGCTGGTTTGTACTACAAACCTACTCAGGATATGAAAACAAGGTAAAAGAGAATCTTTTGCAACGTGCGCAAACTTACAATATGTTAGAAAACATCTTGCGCGTAGAGATTCCAACTCAAACCGTACAAGTTGAGAAAAACGGTAAAACAAAAGAAATCGAAGAAAACCGCTTCCCAGGTTATGTCTTGGTCGAAATGGTCATGACAGATGAAGCTTGGTTTGTTGTTCGGAATACACCGAACGTTACTGGTTTCGTCGGATCCCACGGAAACCGTTCAAAACCAACTCCATTGTTGGAAGAAGAAATCCGCAGTATCTTGCTCTCTATGGGTCAAACTGTTCAAGAGTTTGATTTGGATGTCAAGGTAGGCGATACAGTTCGTATCATCGACGGTGCCTTCACAGACTATACTGGTAAGATCACTGAAATTGATAACAACAAGGTCAAAATGGTCATTTCTATGTTCGGTAACGATACGGTTGCAGAAGTGAATTTGAACCAAATTGCTGAATTGTAAGAAAGAGAGAGTGGGACAGCTTCAACAGTCTGGGAGACTGTTGAAGGTTGCAGATAAAGGAAACATAGTTTCCGTCAACATAGGGCATCTTTGAAGCTTAAAAAGCGAACAAAGACTTAGGATACTTGCTTCGCAAGTTCTATCCGCCACCTCGAAGCAGTGCTTTGAGCACTCAACCACTGCGTCTTGCTCGACAATCCAAAGACAATTGAGAGGCTAGGACTTTTGTCCTAGCCTCTTTGTATGGATCGTTATTGATTTTTATCCAGACCTGTGATGCCTTTTAAGCGCTTGGTTTCTGCAGCAGACATAACATTAACGATCTGGTCTCCTTGTGTAGAGAAGTTAGATTCGTCCCCGTTACTATCTTTATAGACATAGCTGGTCCAACGTTCAGAACGCATAATGGCATAGGGTTTTCCGAGACGCTCGAGAGCTGTTTTTGGTGTATCTGATTTGGAAATGGCGCCAGTAGACTGGTGGTTGGCATCGCCCCCTCTTAGTCGGAAGGTGATATCTGTTAGGACATTATTGTGGGAAAAAGCCATGATATCGCCATTATCTGTTACCCAAACATTAACCCCATCTCCAGGATTCGCACTATCTGTGCTACTTACTGGCTGACCAAAGGCTGCCACCATATCATCGTAACTAGATGTTGGTTTGTCTCCACCGACTTCTTGCCCATTCACTTTCATTATAATTCCAGTGCTCAGATGGAGATTCTTGAGTTTTTCGATCTCAGGAATGGATGCAGCTCCCGGCACATATTGGAGAGAAGAACCATCATCTGGATCCATGCTGTAGCGATCTGAAAAATCATTTGAGCTAGTGCTGTCTGAAGAAGTGCTCGATGGTTTACTAGATGATTTTTTGGTTGAAGATTGTTTGATCGGTTTTCTAGAACTAGAAGCTGTTTTTGCTTGTTGCGCAGAATTGGCAGGTGAGCAAGCTGCTAGTGTTACTAGTGAAAGAAGGCCGATCGTAAAGAAACGAATGTTTTTCATAATGACCCTTTCTAATGTGCTTCGCCGATCAGGCGAGATTTTATTATATCAATAATCAAGGAATGGAGCAAATGGAAACAAAAAATCCCCTATTGCTAGGGGAATTTTTAAAAGATAAAAGATGATAAAAAAATTTATTATCAAGGCGGTAGACGGATTTGAACCGACGATCAAGCTTTTGCAGAGCCGTGCCTTACCACTTGGCTATACCGCCGTAACATATAATATTGTAACCTAAAAAACAAGATAGGTCAAGAAAAACTTTTTCCTTCAAATCATTACAGATGAAGAATGCTGAAAAAATCTCTCAAATAGCTTGCGAATTCTAGGGATTTCTGCTATACTTATAGAGTTGTCTAAGACAGCAAATACTCATCTCGGATCCATTGTGTCACCGTTGCCCTTGTGGTCGTGCTGCAAGTTGACGTCTGAGAGAGGAGAAAAAAACAAAAAAGGAGAAACTACTCATGGCAGTAATTTCAATGAAACAACTTCTTGAGGCTGGTGTACACTTCGGTCACCAAACTCGTCGCTGGAACCCTAAGATGGCTAAGTACATCTTCACTGAACGTAACGGAATCCACGTGATCGACTTGCAACAAACTGTAAAATATGCAGACCAAGCATACGACTTCATGCGTGATGCAGCTGCAAACGATGCAGTAATCTTGTTCGTAGGTACTAAGAAACAAGCTGCTGATGCTGTTGCTGAAGAAGCTGTTCGTTCAGGTCAATACTTCATCAACCACCGTTGGTTGGGTGGAACTCTTACTAACTGGGGAACAATCCAAAAACGTATCGCTCGTTTGAAAGAAATCAAACGCATGGAAGAAGATGGAACTTTTGAAGTTCTTCCTAAGAAAGAAGTTGCATTGTTGAACAAACAACGCGCTCGTCTTGAAAAATTCTTGGGCGGTATCGAAGACATGCCTCGTATCCCAGACGTAATGTACGTTGTGGATCCACATAAAGAACAAATCGCTGTTAAAGAAGCTAAGAAATTGGGTATCCCAGTTGTAGCGATGGTCGACACAAACACTGACCCAGATGATATCGATGTTATCATCCCAGCGAACGATGACGCTATCCGCGCTGTTAAATTGATCACTGCGAAAATGGCTGACGCTGTTATCGAAGGACGTCAAGGTGAAGACAGTGTTGCTACAGTAGAAGCTGAATTGGCAGCTACTGAAGGTCAAGCTGATTCAATCGAAGAAATCGTTGAAGTTGTAGAAGGCGACAACGCTTAATTTCATTCAATAAGTAACGAACCTAAGAGGGCAGGGCTCAGCCCGACCCTCTTATTTTATTAAAAAATATAGGAGAACAAAAATGGCAGAAATTACAGCTAAGCTTGTAAAAGAATTGCGTGAAAAATCTGGTGCCGGTGTCATGGACGCTAAAAAGGCATTGGTTGAAGTTGAAGGTGATATCGAAAAAGCGATCGAATTGCTTCGCGAAAAAGGTATGGCTAAAGCAGCTAAGAAAGCTGACCGTGTTGCCGCTGAAGGTTTGACTGGTGTTTATGTCAATGGTAACGTTGCAGCAGTAGTTGAAGTAAATGCTGAAACTGACTTCGTTGCGAAAAACGCTCAATTCGTTGAATTGGTAAACGCAACAGCGAAAGTGATCGCTGAAGGTAAACCAGCTAACAACGAAGAAGCTCTTGCTTTGACAATGCCTTCAGGTGAAACTCTTGAAGCTGCATATGTATCTGCAACAGCTACAATCGGTGAAAAAATTTCATTCCGTCGTTTTGCTTTGCTTGAAAAAACAGATGCACAACACTTCGGTGCTTACCAACACAACGGTGGACGTATCGGTGTTATCTCTGTGATCGAAGGTGGAGACGAAGCACTTGCTAAACAAATCTCAATGCACATCGCTGCAATGAAACCAACTGTTCTTTCATACAAAGAATTGGATGAACAATTTGTGAAAGATGAATTGGCACAATTGAACCACGTCATCGACCAAGATAACGAAAGCCGTGCAATGGTTGGTAAACCAGCTCTTCCACACTTGAAATTCGGTTCAAAAGCACAATTGACTGACGAAGTGGTTGCTCAAGCTGAAGAAGATATCAAAGCTGAATTGGCAGCTGAAGGTAAACCAGAAAAAATCTGGGATAAAATCATCCCAGGTAAAATGGATCGCTTCTTCTTGGACAACACAAAAGTTGACCAAGCCTACACTCTTCTTGCACAAGTCTACATCATGGATGACAGCAAGACAGTGGAAGCTTACCTTGAATCAGTAAATGCTTCAGTTATCGAATTCGTTCGTTTTGAAGTTGGTGAAGGTATTGAAAAAGCTTCAAATGACTTTGAAGCAGAAGTTGCAGCTACAATGGCAGCAGCTCTTAACAACTAAGAATAAAAAAATAAGAGGTTTCGAAGGAAACCTCTTTTTTGTAAGATAAATTCATCTAAATAACTTTCCTTAGGTGAGTACGGACGTCAGCGAACTTCAAAGAAGTTCCATGACTTAGTTTTGGACCTAAGGTTCCAAAACTCCCGAGTGCTAGAAACATGATTGTTTCTAGCACTTTTCTCACAGCGGAAAGTTTTAGTAGATGACTGAGTAATTCTAATAAATAAATTTTTTTGTTTTATAGAATTTATTAGATTTTAAAAAAAAACAGTTTGTCTATACTCTTAGAGGAACGGAAGCCTCTTTTTTGTATGCAAAAACTGAAGCCGTTGCTTCAGTCTTTTGCTTAATGTGCGAAGGTATCGATTCCTAGGAGCAGGGACAGGGTTCCCATGATGAGGCCGGCTAGTATCACTCCGAGCATGACTGCGAGGCTACTGCGTTTGAAGTCCCAGTCAAGGATAGAAGCTGCAAGGGCACCGGTCCAGGCACCAGTTCCCGGAAGAGGGATTCCAACAAAGAGCAATAAGGCCCAGAAGATTCCCTTGTCTCCTGCAGCTTTTTCTAATTTCTGTCCGCCTCTATGGCCCTTATTGAGACACCAGCTAAAAAAGCCTCCGATAATTGGTTTTTTTGCCCCCCAAGTAAGAATATGGCGGGCGAAAAAGAAGATCAGAGGGACAGGGAGAAGATTTCCGATCACTCCGATCAGGAGCGCTGTCCATAAGGGAATGCCATTTGCAATGGCAAAAGGGATGGCCCCGCGCAATTCAACAAGGGGCACCATGGAGATCAGGAAGGTAAAGATATATTTCATTAGTCAAGCCTTTCGATTAGTCTTCTTCATTCTATCGTATCTTTTCTCAATTGGCAACAATGATCTTTTTAAATCTTTTATCTTGACTTTCTGGTGGAGGAAGCATATAATAAAGACATAGTTAATTAGAATTATTATAAAAAAGGAGAAACGATATGACAACTATGAAACATGAAGCAGCTACTGATGTAGCAACTTTTGCACCTTCTAATAAAGAAACTCTTCCAGAAACAAAAGCCCTCTTGAACCAAGTCGTAGCAGATCTCTACGTCGCTCACATTGCCCTTCACCAAGTACACTGGTATATGCGTGGACGTGGCTTTATGGTTTGGCATCCAAAAATGGACGAATACATGGACAGCTTGGATGCAACCTTGGATGAAGTGAGCGAACGCTTGATCACTCTTGGTGGAGCTCCTTATTCTAGCATGACTGAATTTTTGGAACACAGCAATATTGAAGAACGCCGTGGAACATTTACGAAAAATGTAGAAGAAAGCTTGACACGTGTTCTTGAAATCTTCCATTACCTTGATGGCCTTTACCAAAAAGCTTTGGATGTTACCGACGCTGAAGGCGACGATGTAACCAACGATATCTTTGTTGGGGCTAAAGCAGAACTTGAAAAGAATATTTGGATGGTGGCTGCTGAACTTGGTCAAGAACCAGGATTATAAGATCATAAAAAATAGAAGCCGTGGGCTTCTATTTTTTTGGTTTGTAGGAGATTTCCACTAATTAAAGGAATTCTTAATCTAACTATAGTTGGAGCGAAATCGAGGCCTATCGCTCCTCTTTTTTTGGTATAGTTAATATGTGATTTTCTGTAAGCGTTCGCAGGTATAAGAAAGCGCTTACAAATTTAATTGTTAATCCTAAGAGGAGGTTTTTATGGGAAAGTCTTTTTTTGAAAAGCGTCCTGTTTTTAGTATTCGTAAGCTCTCAGTTGGAGCTTGTTCTGTTGTGATTGGGATTTCTGCCTTGGGTCTTTCAAGGGTCCATGCGGAAGAAAAGCAAGCCCTCGAAAGTGAACCGACTTCGATGGAGACACCAAGTGTTGTGACGGAAAACTCAGAAGCGGAAGTTCCTGAAGCTGGTGCAAGAGTTTCAGAAGCTCCAGCTGTCATCACCCCTACCAGAGCTGAGGAAAAGCCAGCGCCTCAAGGCGAAGGCCAGCCCGTTTCAGCTTCATCTGAGCGTGCTATAGGAACGGAAGAAACAGCTGCTCCAGATCAAAATCGTGTAGCGGAGGATATTGTGCAAGATCGAGAACGTGATTTTAATAAAGATTGGTATTTTAAATTAAATGCGGCTCCTGGTGCAGAAGGGCGTCAAGTGGATGTCAAGGATTGGAAAAAATTAGATCTTCCTCATGACTGGTCTATTTTCTTTGATTTCGATCACAACTCTCCTGCTCAAAATGAAGGGGGACAATTAAACGGAGGGGATGCTTTGTATCGTAAGACCTTCCGTTTGGACGACAAGGATCTAGATAAGAAGGTCCGCTTGGAATTTGGCGGGGTTTATATGGATTCCAAAGTCTATGTAAACGGACAATTCGTTGGTCATTATCCAAATGGCTACAATGCCTTTTCTTATGATATTACTCCTTATTTGAATGCGGATGGAAGCGAAAATACCATTGCCGTTCATGTGGTCAATCAACAACCAAGTAGCCGTTGGTATTCTGGTAGCGGGATTTATCGGGATGTTAAGCTGAGTGTAACGGACAAGGTTCATTTAGCGCAGTATGGGACTACGATTACGACCCCTCAGTTGGAAAAACAGCAAAATGGGGCAGTAGATACAGTGGTGAAGAGCCGCATTGTCAACCAGGATGATCAAGCCCATAGTATTTATGCGGAATATGAAATTGTCGATCAAAATGGCCAAGTGGTGAGCGAAAAAACGCGCAGTGAAGCACAAGCTGTTCTAGCAGGTCAAGAGATCAACCTATCTCAAACCCTCCATGTTGAAAAACCAACCCTCTGGGATGTGAAAACGGATCATCCAGCTCTCTATACCTTGTATACGCGGGTTTATCGGGATTCGCAGTTAGTGGATGTGCAAAAGGAACGCTTTGGTTATCGCTATCTCAACTGGACGCCAGAAGGTGGCTTCTTCCTGAATGGGGTGGCGACGAAATTCCACGGGGTATCCCTTCACCATGACCACGGGGCTCTTGGAGCTGAGGAAAATTACAAGGCTGAATACCGTCGTCTCAAACAGATGAAGGACATGGGGGTCAATGCGATTCGGACGACCCACAACCCAGCCAGTGAACAAACCTTAAAAATTGCTGCTGAGTTGGGCTTGATGGTCCAAGAAGAAGCCTTTGATACCTGGTATGGTGGTAAGAAACAATACGATTATGGTCGTTTCTTTGAAAAAGATGCCACTCACCCAGAAGCTCGTAAGGGGGATACTTGGTCCGATTACGATCTACGGACCATGGTAGAGCGGGGCAAGAACAATCCAGCCATTGTCATGTGGTCAATCGGTAACGAAGTCGGTGAAGCAGATGGTTCGGACAAATCTGTCGCAACTGTTCGTCGCTTGGTCAAGACCATCAAGGACGTGGATGCAACCCGCTATGTCACCATGGGAGCTGATAAATTCCGCTTTGGCGATGGCTCAGGAGGCCATGAAAAGGTAGCAGCAGAGCTTGATGCGGTTGGATTTAACTATTCAGAGGCCAACTATGAAAGCCTACGCGCTAAACATCCAAACTGGCTCATTTATGGATCAGAAACCTCTTCTGCAACGCGGACACGGGGTTCATACTATCATCCTGAAAGAGAATGGGTCGGCAGCAACCAAGAAGATCGCCATTATGAACAATCAGACTACGGCAATGACCGGGTTGGTTGGGGTCGGACAGCGACCGCCTCTTGGACCTTTGACCGTGATCATGCCGGCTATGCAGGACAATTTATCTGGACCGGTACGGACTATATCGGCGAGCCAACACCATGGCACAACCAAAATGACACACCTGTAAAAAGTTCTTATTTCGGTATTGTCGATACTGCCGGCCTTCCAAAGAATGATTTTTATCTCTACCAAAGTCAATGGGTGTCAGCTGAGAAACATCCAATGGTCCATCTCTTGCCACATTGGAACTGGGACAATCCAGAATTAGCCAATCGTGTCATGGATGAAGAAGGACGGATTCCTGTTCGGACCTTCTCCAATGCCCACAGTGTGGAATTGATTGTCAATGGGGAATCACAAGGAGTCAAGACCTTTACCAAGAAGACTACAGCTGATGGCCGGACCTACCAAGAAGGGGCAAATCCGGATGAACTCTATCTAGAGTGGTTGGTCCCTTATGTACCAGGTAAAGTAGAAGCTATTGCGCGCAACGAAGCAGGAGAAGTGATCGCGAAAGATCAAGTCGAAACAGCCGGCAAGGCTGCGGGTGTTCGTTTGTTGAAAGAAGAACATGCGATCGCAGCGGACGGTAAGGATTTGACCTATATTACCTACGAAATCGTCGATGAAGCAGGTCGTGTGGTGCCAACTGCCAATAATTTGGTGCATTTCCATTTGCATGGACAAGGCCAAATTGTCGGTGTCGATAATGGGGAACAAGCCAGCCGTGAACGCTACAAAGCGCAGGAAGATGGCTCATGGCAACGCAAAGCCTTCAACGGCAAAGGGGTTGTGATTGTCAAATCAACTGAGCAGGCGGGTGCCTTTACTCTGTATGCAGACTCAGATCGCTTGCAATCAGACCAAGTCAGCCTCTTTACAGGTAAGAAGGACCAAGCAGAACGCACTGTATTAGGTGTGGAACCTGTTCGACAAAGTGCTTATCTAGGAGAAAAACCAACCTTACCAAGTAAGGTCAATGTGGTCTATAGCGATGGCAAGGCCCAAGAAGAAGCCGTTGAATGGGATGCGGCAGACTATAGTCGTGTTGGCCAAGTCCGTGTGACAGGTCATGTTCAAGGACGCACGGTCGAAGCTCTGGTCGATGTGATCGGCGTGGAACAAGTCCTTCCAGTCATCAAACAAATCCCACAGGGAGCAGATCTAACGACAGTGGATAAGGCTGTGCAATTAGTCTTTACCGATGGGACCACTGCTCACTATGAGGTCGATCACTGGACCTTGGAAGCTGGTCAAGAAGATCAGTTGTCCACACCAGGAGCACGCTTGAAAGCGACAGGACTCCTAGGCAATGGGGAAACGGTCCAAGCGACACTAGTGGTTGCAGGAGGAGAAGCAGCCAAGGCTAAGAAACCAACGGTTCAGCTAGATGGAGTAGCTCTTCCAAAATTTGGTAGTGGCAACCATACCATTTTCCGTTCCCTCGCTTATGGGCAAGAGCCAGGTCAAGTCACAGCAAGTGCAGAAAATGCCCAAGTGACGGTCCTCCAAGCTAACCGTGAAAATGGTTTGAAAGCTCAAATCTATGTGACTGCTAAGGATACGGGAGCTGTACAGACCTATGTGGTCCAATTCCAAGAAGAAAGTCCACAGATCGAGCGCCTAGAATTGCGTCTGCCAGAAGGACAGGAACTCAAGGAAGACCAAACGGTACCACTTGAAGTCATTGCCCATTACCAAGATGGTAGCCAGGCAAGTCTCCAAGCAGATCAAATCGATGTGAAGACAAGAGCTGGTAGCCGAGGAAAAGCAGTCGCAACCAATAAAGGTTTGGAATTGCGGGAAGCAGGATTGGTTCATTTAGAAGCCAACTACCAAGGACAAACGGGAGAAGTCAGCTTTACCATCACGCCAAATCCTGAAGAAAAGACGGTTGTCAAGGTGCGTCCTGTACGAATCAGCACCGATCGAAACGTTTTGCCAGCTCTTCCAGAGACTGTCTTGGTTGAGTATGACAAGGGATTCCCGAAAGAAAAACGCGTGACCTGGGATGCTGTGACCGCAGATCAAGTCAAGGATTACCATAGCTTTACAGTCACCGGTCATGTAGAGGGTGTGGAGAAAGAAGCCCAAGCTCAAGTCACGGTTGAAGGCATTATCGCTGTAGAAGAAGTCAGCACCACCACTCCAGTCGGAGAGAAACCAGCTCTTCCAGAAAGCGTGCGGACCTATCACTCTAATGGTAAGACCTATACTGCTAAGGTGGCATGGGATGCGGTCGATCCGCAACTCTTGGCCCAAGAAGGAGAAGTTGTCCTCTCTGGTCGTGTAGAAGGAACGGCTCTTCCAACACGTCTTCATATTCGTGTTTCCGCAAACACGGTTAAGGGTGCCAACGTTGCAGAGCAATGGACAGGATCTGTCTTGCCACTCGCTTTTGCAAGTGACTCTAACGATGCAGATCCAGTTGCTAAGGTCAATGACAAGGTCATCTCCTTTACCGATGCTCCGGCTAACCGTTGGACCAACTGGGGTCGTAACAATGCGGAAGATTCGGTTGGTATCTTGTTTGGGGATTCTGGTATCTTGACCAAGCGAGCAGTGGACAATCTCCATGTTGGTTTCCACGAAGACCACGGCGTTGGAGCTCCAAGTGAATATGTGATTGAGTACTATACAGGGGAACAAATCCCAACTGTTCCAAGCAATCCAAATCGCGTCAAAGACGAAACAGACCATCCATTTAACAATCCAGCCAACTGGAAAGAAGTCAGCAACCTAACCGTTGAAGAACCGGTAGCAGCTGGCAAGATGAATCATTTCAGTTTTGATAAAGTCGACACCTATGCCGTTCGGATCCGCATGAAGACACCAGAAGGCAAACGTGGTAGCTCTATTTCAGAGATTCAGGTATTTGCCAATAAGGTTGCGGCAGAAGAAAAGAGCCAGGTGACCATTCGTGTCAACGGTGAGGTTTTACCAGGAGTTAATCCAAGTGTGACCGATTACTACATCGATGCGCGTGATCGGGCTTATCCACAAGTGGAAGCGACAGCTAGCCATCACGGTCTTGCAACGGTTGTGCCAAGCGTCCATGAAGGTGAGCCAATCCGTGTCGTCCATAAAGCGGAAGATGGTACTATCTTACAAGAATACCGCCTCCATCTCACAAGTGATGCAGAAAAACTGAAACAAGCTACCCCAGTAGCAGTAGAAGCAGGCAGACGTTTTGTGAAAGTCGGTCAAGATCTAGTTCTACCATCTACAGTAGGTGTCTACTTTAAAGGGGATACAGGTTATGAACGCAAGGAACTTACAGTGGACTGGAAGCCTCTACCAGCTGATGCACTTTCTCATGAAGGCAGCTTCACGTTAGAAGGAAAAGTCCTCGGCTATGATCTGACAGCTCAGCTGACCGTCCGGGTGTCAGAAAAGACAGGAGAAAACCTCTCTGTGAACCGTGACTACAATGCAGAGGATACCAGAGCATTTGCTAGTGAAACCAATGATCTCGATCCAAATCAAATCGACTATATCGATTACATCAACGATGGTGGCTACAACGAGTACTACCGTTGGACCAACTGGAAGAGAGAGCCGGATCAAACTGAAGTATTTGCTGGTCTCATCTTCAAGAAAAATGGCCAGGTAACAGAGCGATTGGTCAATAAAGTAGCGGTCGACTTCTTTGCAGATCAGGAAACAGGTCTGCCAACGAAAACGGTTCTTGAACGCTACATTGGTCCAGACTTTGATGTCCCAGATGATTACGGCAATTTGAAAAATCTTCCAGATCATCCATTTAACCAGGCCTCTAACTGGGAAGAAATCCCGTATAGCTTGGATTATGCCTTTGAGCCTGGTTATATCTCTAACCTCAGCTTCAACGAAACCAGAACGAAAGCCATCCGTTTAAGAATGGTACGTGATGAAAATCTAAAAGGAATTGGAATCGTTGAATTGAGCGCCTATGCTCCAACAGAAGAGGCCCAGGCAACAACTGATGTCACCATCCAAGTGAATGGCAAAGACCTAGAAGGTTTTAAACCAGATGTGACAGATTATCATCTAGAGTATGAGGGAGAACGTCCAATCGTTTCAGCACAAGGCAAGAATGGAACAGCCGTTACGGTCATCGATGCTAAAAGTGCCAATGCTCCGGTTCTTGTCAAGGTTGTCTCAGAAGATGGCAAGCTCGAAAAAGTATATCAACTTTCTCTCTCCGCAAAAGCACCTATAGGCTCAGCCATTCCTGAAGAAGGGGTGAAGAATCTGGTTCATACCAAACCAGAGTTGGTGATTGAGCCAGAAGAGATGGACTTTGAACGCTTAGAACGTCCAAATGCGGATCTTCCAAAAGGTGAGAAACGTGTGGTTCAAGAAGGTCAAAAAGGCCGCAAATTGCGCTTGGTGGAAGTTTCTCAAGAAAATGGTGTGGAAAGCCGGAAGGAACTGGATGCCTTTGTAGAGCTAGATCCAGTGGCAGAAATCACAGAGGTGGGCACGAAAGAAGTACTTCCAGACACTCCACAACCAGAGCCACAACCAGAGCCACAGCCAGAACCTCAGCCACAACCAGAGCCACAACCGCAACCACAGCCGCTTCCGAACCCAGAGCGCCCTCATGTCTCAGAAGGACCAGTAGCTACCGCAACTCCTCAAACATCTCTTGAGGTCAAAGCGACACGTCAGGAAGGGACAGATGCAACAGGGAAGGAAGTCGAGAAAACAGCTCAAACACCAGCAGTTTCAGCTGCTCCAGTTTCCGAAGGTAGATTACCAAATACAGGAACGGAAGAAAGCGTCGCAAGCCTCGTTGCTGGAATCCTAGCGGCAGGCCTTGCCAGTGCTGTGCTGGACGATCAGAAAAAAAGAGCCAAAAAGGCCAAGTAAAACAGCTAGAGAAACTAGCAAAAAACGGTGAAAAGTTCACGGGTAAAAAGAAGGAGGATGGGGAAGCCCCACCCTCTTTACCTGGTGACATAAAGGAATAGAATATGGGAAAAAGATTAGTTGATAAGAGAAATCGATTTGGCATTCGTAAACTCTCAGTAGGTGTCTGCTCGGTAGTTGTAGCGACTTGTTTTTTAGGAGCTACTACCAGTTACGCAGAGGAACAAGCTGAGAATAGTGAACCACGTGAAGAACGGGTTGAAATAAGCAATACAGGAGATCAAGGAAAGGAGGAGAAAACTGTGAACGAGCACCAAGAAGAATCAGAGCAGCCCTCAGCAACTACTAGCGAGAAAGAAAATCGCACAGTAAGTCAAGGGACAGAAGCAAGCCAACCAGCCACTTCTCTAAACGAGGAGACTGAGATTGCGGATTACGGACCACTTCCAAGCAAGGCTCAGATGCAATACCACCGCGAAGAGCTAGCAGCTTTCATCCACTTTGGGATGAATACTTACTACGATCGTGAGTGGGGAGATGGGCAAGAAGATCCTTATTATTTCTATCCAGAGCATCTGGATACCGATCAGTGGATCAAAACCCTGAAGGATGCTGGTTTTAAACGGACGATCATGGTCGTCAAGCACCACGATGGCTTCCTCTTGTACCCTTCCAAATACACCGACCATACCATTGCCAAAAGTGGTTGGAAGGATGGAAAAGGTGATGTCCTAGCCGAGGTTTCTGCTTCTGCCAGCAAGTATGACATGGACATGGGGGTCTATCTCTCACCTTGGGATGCTCACAGTCCGCTCTACCATGTGGATACAGAGGACAAATACAACGAATACTACCTCAATCAGCTCAAAGAAATCCTTGAAGATCCTAAATATGGGAACAAGGGTAAGTTCGTAGAAGTCTGGATGGATGGAGCGCGTGGAGATGGGGCTCAAAAGGTCACCTATACCTTTGACAAGTGGTTTGAAGCCATTCGCAAGGCCCAAGGGGATATTGCTATCTTCTCAGCTGAGCCGACCAATGTTCGTTGGATTGGAAATGAAAAGGGGATTGCCGGAGATCCGGTTTGGCAAAAGGTCAATCCAGATAAGATCCGCAACAATCCATCCAACAGCTACCTCAATCACGGGGATCCGGAAGGGAAGCAATACTCAGTGGGAGAAGCCGATGTCTCTATTCGCTCCGGCTGGTTCTACCATGACAATCAAGAGCCTAAGTCCTTGCGCGAATTGATGGACATTTACTTCAAATCGGTCGGCCGTGGAACTCCACTCTTGCTCAATATTCCACCCAACCAAGACGGAAAATTTGCGGATGCCGATGTGGCCCGTTTGAAAGAATTCCGTCAGACCTTGGACCAACTCTACAGTGTGAACTATGCGGCAGGAGCTTTGGTAGAAGCTGACTCGACACGACGCAATCCTCTCTACAAGGCCAGCCATTTGACAGATGGCAATGAAAAGACCAGTTGGGCTCCGGCTGATGATGCCAAGACCGGATCTTTTGTTCTCGATCTTGGAAAAGAGCAACACTTTGATGTAGTAGAGCTCAAAGAAACGATCGAGAAAGGCCAACGGATTTCTGGCTTCACCATCGATGTAGCGGTGAATGGCCAATGGGTTCCTTTTGGTGCTGGTTCAACCGTTGGATACCGCCGTTTGATCAAAGGGCAACCAGTTGATAGTCGCTACCTCCGGGTGTCCATCACCGATGCCCAAGCCACTCCAATCTTGAACGGAGTCTCTGTCTATAAGACGCCAGCCAGCATTGAAGAAACGGATGGCTATCCGCTTGGTTTGGCCTATCATTCTGACCGGACTGCTGACCGTGCCAATAGCCAATGGAATGAAGAGGGAGAAGGCGTTCGAGGCACTTCTATGTGGACCAAGGAAAAGGGAGCTTCCGTGACCTATCAGTTTGAAGGCACTAAGGCCTATGTCGTCGCAACTGTCGACCCTGGTCATGGGGAAATGGATGTCTATGTCGATGGACAAAAGCTAGCGACCGTCAATACCCAAAGCCCAAGCCGCAAACGTAGCCAAAAGGTCTATGAAACACCGGACTTGGCAGCAGGATCCCACACCTTGACCTTGGTCAATAGCAAGGGAGATGCGATCGCAACGGAAGGGATTTATGCCCTCAATAACCAAGAAAAGGGGATCTTTGAGTTTGCCCAGCCAATCCTAGCTGTTAAGAAAGGCGACCCAGCGCAAGTCGTCGTCAAGAGAAAAGGTGGCTCTAAAGGGAGTGCCAGTCTCAAATTGATCACAGAACCGGGAACAGGGGTTCATGGTAAGGTCTACAAAGATACCAACGTCACCCTTGAGTTCGCAGATGGAGAGACGGAAAAAACAGTCCAAGTTCCAACCCTTGATTTTGCAGGGAAAGCGACCGATGTCTATGACTTTAAGGTCAAATTGCTCCATCCGGATCAAGGAAGCCTGGTCGGCTTTATTCCAGAACTGACAGTCCAAGTGATGAATGAAGACCAGTTGCCAGAAAATCGCAAAGAAGTGGATGACCAAGATCCAAAACTGCACTATAGCCAAGGCTGGCATCATGAGACAGACAACAAAGACTTCTCAAATGGCACAGAATCTTGGTCCAGCTTTAACCAAGTGACCGATGAGGAAGGCAAGAAACACATTGAAGTGACCATTACCTTTAAGGGCACAGGCGTGGAGGTCCGAGGAGTGGTTGATCCAAGTCATGGTCTCTACAGCGTCACTTTGGATGGGAAAGAAATGGCCTTCGAAGAAGGGCGTGGCCATGATTATGAGATCGACGGCGATCATTATTTCAGTGGCTACGGAGATCAACGCAAGATCGACCAGAGTTTGGTCAATCTGCAAGGCCTAGCAAAAGGCTACCACCAGCTACGCTTGCATCTGGATCCAGCCCTCAATGACCCTCAGTCATCCAGAGCCATCCAGGTAGACCGATTTGTTCTCTCAGGGAAAGATAGTCAGCTACTCAGTCAAGAAGAGTTGCAACAGATCATCAGAGAAGGAGTAGAAAAGATCAAGGCTACTTCTCTCGAGCGCTTGAAAGCAGACCTCAAACCAACTGTTCAAGGACAATTGACGGACTTGACTCAGTTGTTGGATCAAGAGCGGCCAGATTTGGTTGCTGCAGCTAATCAAGTCGAAGCCCTTGAAACCATCTTAGAAGATGCTCGCAATTATGAACCGCTGACGCAGACACGCCCAGACGAAGGTGTTCGGGATTTGATTCTTGAAAAACCAGAACTACTCATCGAAGCGGAGGAGATTCCATTTGAGAGTCAAACGCGTGAGAACAAGGACTTGGCCAAGGGCGAAAGCCGGATCCTTCAAGCAGGGAAGGTCGGACGCCGCTTGAAATTGATCGAGGTTCGACAAGAAGAAGGCAAAGAAATTCGGACAGAAGTCGATGCCTTTGTCGAAGTGGATGCCCAGGATCAGATTACGGAAGTCGGGACGAAGGAAGCGGGAAAAAGTCCGTTGATAGCTGATATGCCGACTCCAACCACTCCTGTCACCCCAAGTAAGATGCAACCAGAAGTTATGACTCTTTCTCAAGCTGAAGACAAAAAAGAAAAAGGAAGACCTGTTCTCTTGCAACCGAAAACCCCAGAAGCAGTTTCTGTTTCGACTTCAGACCATCCGGAAAAAGAAGTGGTTAAAAGTCCTTCTCTACAATCGGAAGGAAAACTTCCTAAAACCGGTACAAAACAAAGTGGATTGTTTGCTTGGTTAGGTCTTCTTGGTCTAGGATTCTTGGGCGGAGGCGCGAAATTTGCTCGTCGCAAAGAGTAGCTCCTTCTTCGCATAAGAGGTTAGTTCTCACTAGCCTCTTTTGTTTTGCCTTTTTAAGAGATTCCTATTTCCATGGAGTCTTTGCTTTATTTACAGCCGTAAAAATTGTATAATAGTCAAATAAGGTCAATGATGAGAAGGAACACTCCAAGGCCATTTTTTATGGGCCAAAGAACAGAGCATCCATCTAGAAAAAAACAAGCCAGAAAGGAGCATCATGGCAAATAAGAACACATCTGATAGCATCGAAGCTTATATTAAGGCCTTGCTGGCTCAAGCTGGCATGGCAGAGCTCAAAAGAAGTGAGTTAGCCGATGTCTTTCAGGTTGTACCCAGTCAGATTAACTATGTCATTAAGACTCGTTTTACCGAGAGCCGAGGCTATATTGTAGAGAGCAAGCGCGGTGGTGGTGGCTATATCCGCATTGGCAAGGTCCAGTTTTCAGATCACCATCAGATGCTCCAAGATTTGGCAGCCAATATTGGAGAGACCATCAGCCAGCAGGTCTTCAATGATATCCTCCAGATGCTCTATGAAGAAAAATTATTGACAAAACGTGAGGCTCAGCTCTTGCTTGCGACGACCTCCGATGAGGTCCTAGGTCGAGATGCTCTCATCCTACGAGCAACGATGCTGAAAAAAATCATTCAACAAGTAGATAGAAAAGGAAATACCGACTAGATGAACTATTCAACAGCACTGTTAGAAAGTATAGAAGCGGCCCAAATACTAGCAGGCCACTATCAGGGGCATACCTTAGATACTTGGCATCTCCTGACGGCTATGGCCAATAATCCCTATAGCGTGGCAGGTTCTGTACTGAACGATTATCCTATGCAGATCGATGAGTTTCAGGATGCGGCGGAGCATATTACAGGCCAAGCTTTTCAAAGCGACAATCGGTATGAAATCTTCCCATTTTCTTATCGGATGGAAGCCATTATGAAGCACGCAAGAGAGATTGCCCAGGTCCTTCATGCCAAGACCTTGGGAACAGAGCATGTGCTCCTCTCTCTTCTAGCAGACCGTGGGACCTTAGCGAGCCAAGTCATGGAGTTTGCCGGCTTTGCCTTTACAGAGCAAGACAAGGGTGTTCCCGTTGCTTCCCTTCGAAAGAATCTAGAAGACAAGGCAGGCTGGGACAAAAATGATATTAAAGCTATCCGGAATCTTTATCGGGCCCAAAACCCTAACCGCCAAACTATGGGGAATATGATGGGCATGCCCCCAAGTACAAGTGGAGGTCTTGAAGACTATACCCGTGATTTGACAGAAATGGCGCGTGCAGGCCAGCTTGAGCCTGTGATCGGCCGGGATGCAGAGATTTCACGCATGATCCAAATCCTCAGCCGCAAGACCAAGAACAATCCTGTATTGGTGGGAGAAGCAGGGGTCGGAAAAACCGCTCTTGCATTAGGTCTGGCCCAGCGTGTCGCTAGTGGCAATGTTCCAGCTGAAATCGCACAGATGCGTGTCTTAGAATTGGATCTCATGAATGTCGTTGCAGGGACGCGCTTCCGTGGGGACTTTGAAGAACGGATGAACAATATCATCCAGGACATCGAAGAAGACGGTCACGTGATTCTCTTTATCGATGAACTGCATACCATTATGGGGTCAGGATCCGGCATTGATTCGACCTTAGACGCAGCCAATATTCTAAAACCAGCCCTGGCACGGGGAACCTTGCGTACAGTTGGAGCAACGACTCAAGATGAGTACCAAAAGCATATCGAAAAAGATGCAGCCCTTTCTCGGCGTTTTGCGAAAGTCACCATTGAAGAGCCAAGTGTTGCAGATAGCATCCAAATTCTCCAAGGCTTGAAAGAAACTTACCAGGACCACCATCATGTGACCATTACCGATGAAGCGATCGAAACAGCTGTCAAATATGCCCACCGCTATTTGACTAGCCGTCAATTGCCAGATTCAGCCATTGATCTCTTGGATGAAGCGGCAGCTACCGTACAAAACCGCGATTCCAACGGTCACGTAAAAGAAGAGTTGACCGCCTTGGATCGGGCCTTGATGGATGGCAAGTGGAAGAAAGCAGCCCAGCTCTTAGAAGTAGAGGCTGCTCCCGTTGTCTACAAAAAAGAAGTCACTGACCAAGATGTTTTGGTGACTTTGAGCCAATTATCTGGTATTCCAACTCAAAAACTGACTCAAACCGATGCCAACAAGTACCTCAACTTAGAAACAGAATTGCACAAGCGCGTGATTGGTCAAGACCAAGCCGTTTCGAGTATCAGTCGGGCTATTCGACGCAATCAATCAGGTATCCGTAGCAATAAACGTCCGATCGGTTCTTTCATGTTCCTAGGACCTACCGGTGTCGGAAAAACAGAGTTAGCCAAAGCTTTGGCGGAGGTTCTGTTTGATGATGAATCGGCCCTCATCCGTTTTGATATGAGTGAGTACATGGAAAAATTCGCGGCGAGTCGCCTCAACGGAGCCCCTCCAGGCTATGTGGGCTACGAAGAAGGAGGCGAGTTGACCGAGAAAGTCCGCAACAAACCGTATTCAGTTCTCTTATTTGATGAGGTGGAAAAAGCCCATCCAGACATTTTTAATGTCCTTTTACAAGTCTTGGATGACGGGGTCTTAACCGATAGCAAAGGCCGGAAGATCGACTTCTCCAATACCATTATCATCATGACCTCAAACCTGGGAGCAACAGCCCTTCGGGATGATAAGACAGTTGGCTTTGGTGCCAAAGATATCCGCTTTGACCAAGCCAATATGGAAAAACGCATGTTTGAAGAGTTGAAGAAGACCTATCGTCCAGAGTTTATCAACCGGATTGATGAAAAGGTGGTCTTCCATAGCCTCTCAAGCGAGGACATGCAACAGGTGGTGAAAGTCATGGTCAAACCGCTCATCGCGACCTTGGCCGAACAAGGCATGACCCTCAAATTCCAGCCTTCAGCGCTCAAGTTGCTAGCAACCAAAGGCTACGATCCAGAAATGGGAGCTCGCCCACTGCGTCGTGTCTTGCAGACCGAAGTGGAAGATCAACTAGCAGAGCTATTGCTGAAAGGTCAAGCCCAAGAAGGGCAAACCATCAAGGTTGGAACGACAGCCGGAACGATCAAGTTCGAGATTGTCTAGGAGGACGTCATGACGCTTCAGCGATTAACCCGTATTTCGCTTTTGGCGGCCCTTTGTGTCGCTCTACGTCAGGCTTTTGCCCCTTTCCCAAATGTCCAACCTATTTCTGCTATCTTTTTTCTCTTGGTGATATTTGAAGGGTATAGCTTTGCTTTTCTTGTGATGATGATCACCATGTTTGTCTCCGCCTTTTTCCTGGGGATGAGCTTGATTGTGTTCTTTCAGATTGTCGCCTTTGGCTGTTTGATGCTCATTTGGCGCATCAGTTACAAGTGGTTGCCCTTTGTCCTTCAGATCCTTTTTGTGGGCCTACTGTCCTTTGCTTATGGGGTCTTGATCGATAGTGTTTATGCCTTGATATACCATATTCCTTGGTGGACCTATGCTTTGGTCAATGGTTTTAGTTTTAACCTTGCCCATGCTCTGTCGACGATCATTTTCTATCCCATTATCTATCAAATCTTTAGGAGATTTTATGTTGAAAAAAACTATTTCTAGCTTGATGACCTTACTTGCAGCTCTTCTTTTAGCGAGTTGCGCTCCGTCTCATAGTACAAACAATCAAACAACTGCTTCTAGCGCAGAAGTTGCCAAGAAAAACGAAATTTCGATTACAATTAGCGTGACGCCAGAAGGTCAAAAAGCGCAATTGAAAACCTTGAAAGTAGCAGAAGAGAGCAACCTTATGAAAGTGCTCAAAGCCAACTACAAGATTGAAGAAAAAAATGGCATGATCACCTCGATTGACGGTCACAGCCAAGACGAAGCCAAAGGTCTTTACTGGATGTACAAGATCAATGGCGAAATGGCTCCAAAAGGTGCTGCAGAAACCACCGTTAAAAAAGGAGACAAGATCGAATTCTATCAAGAAGTGTATAAATAATGAGAAGCTGGACAGTTTGTCCGGCTTCAGATTATAGATAAAGTAATCTTAGAAACTTTCCTTAGGTGAGTACGGACGTCAGCGAACTTCGAAGAAGTTCCATGACTTAGTTTTGGACCTAAGGTTCCAAAACTCCCGAGTGCTAGAAACAATAGTGTTTCTAGCACTTTTCTCACAGCGGAAAGTTTCAGTAGATCATTGAGTAACCCTAACGAATAAAATTATTTTATCTTTATAGAAAGTATTAGATTTGTATAAAAGAACAGTTTGTCTACGTGCTTTAGTCGGCTAGTTTGTCCAGCTTTTTTCTACTATGGCTTAGGAACTTACTTAAAACTTCTTTCAAATTAGAAAAATATTTGAGAAACTATTGACAGCCTCATATAACAGTGTTACAATAATGTTACAAAATATTACAAATGTTACAAAAAAGAGGTTCTGTTATGAAAAACAAAAAAATCATTTCCCTAGCAGCCCTAGCTTTGACAGCTAGTCTTTTCCTAGGAGCTTGTGGCGGGAATAAAGAAGAAAAAACTTCAGAAGCAAGCAGTTCAAAGACCAGTCTGGTTAAACAAACAAGCTCTTCTTCTAAGAAAAAAGTGATCACTAGTAAAGATCCGATTGCCTCTTCATCCTCTGATAGCAAATCAGAAGAAAGTCATACTGTTGGTAGCAAAAATAACCAAGCTGCAGCTAGTCAAACACCTGCTCCAGCTAAAGAAGCAACACCAGCAGCACCCGTAACAAAAGAAACAAAAGAAGTAGCCACTCCAGCAACACCAGCGAAAGCAAAATTACCAAGTCTAGAAGACGGTCATGCCCAGGCTAAGAAGCAAGCTTCTGCTACGGAGAATGCCCAATACAAGGGAGTCTATTCTGTAGCAGCAGGGGATTTCTCTGCAGCAGCTGGGAATTGGTCTGACAAACGCGACACTGGAGTCACTATTGGCCAAGGTGGTCAAGTGACCATCCAACTTCCTGGGGGCCAACCCGTAGCCTATGGTATCAGCGCTTATAACTATACCTTGGATGATGGTCATTACCATGCTAATCTCTCAGCAGGCGATGGGTCTGCGGCGACTCTAGATATCGTAGTTGGAAAAGATGGCTCTGTATCTAGTGTGACGGTTCTGAAAGACGGTGTCAGCCACTCCCTCACTCGTGAATAAAATTCGAAAGATCTGAAAGGAGAAGCATCTCTTTTCAGATCTTTTTTTGTTGATTTGAATAAAAATATATTTTTTTATAAAAAACTATTGACAGATAGAAAATATAGTTTATAATAAAAACATAAAGAAAATCTATTTATAAAAAATTATAAAAAGGAGCTTATATGAAAAAAGAAAGAATTGCCCTGGTTTTTGGAACCTTTGCGCCTCTTCATCAAGGGCATATTGACCTGATCCAGCGGGCCAAGCGTCAGTGTGATCGCGTTCGTGTCATTGTATCTGGTTATGAAGGGGACCGTGGTGAAGAAGTGGGACTGACCTTACAAAAACGCTTCCGTTATATCCGCGAAGCCTTCTCAAATGATGAGTTGACCCAAGTCTATAAGTTAGATGAGACAGAACTTCCTCGTTATCCCTTGGGCTGGGAGCCTTGGTTACAGACAGCCCTAGACACCATCCAGTATCAAACAGAGACAGAAGAGTTGATCTTTTATGTAGGGGAGAAAGCCTACAAGGAAGAGTTGGAAGCTAGAGGGTTTGAAGTTCACTTAGAAGAGCGTCGCTTCGGGATCTCTGCTACCATGATCCGGGAAAATCCCAGCAAATACTGGAAATACATTGCCCAGCCCTTCCGTCGCCAGTTCACGAAAAAAGTCTTGATCATGGGGAGCGCCAGCAACGGGAAAACGACCCTTGCAAAGGACTTGGCTCGCTTTTACGATGCACCTGTTAGTCTTGAGTATGCCCGTGAATATCAGATCAAGAACAATGTGCGGGATGATGAACTCACGCCAAAAGATTACTATTACCTACTCTTAGGACAGTATGATCAAACCTCTAAGCTCATCGATAGTAGTGCCAATCGAGGCCTTGTCATCGCAGATACCAATTCCCTGGTGACCAAGGGTTATTACGACTACTATATGGAAGTCGAAGGCCCAGATACCAGCATGACCGATACCTTCGACAACCTCTTTGTCAGTATTCTGTCCAAAGAAAAATGGGATTTGATCCTCTTTGTACAGCCGATCGGCTCTTATGTCAATGATGGTTTCCGAGATATGACCATGGCTGACGAAGAGATCCGCACCAGCTTTTCAAATTACCTAGACCAATTGCGCCAGCAATACCTAGGAAACATTCCGACCACTTTCCTCGCATCAGACTACCTCGGCAACTACGAAGAAGCCAAGAAGGTGATCGATGCCATTTACCAAGCCGACTAAGGAGCAGCTTATGAAAAATCTATCTGAAAAATTCGCAACTTTTAGCCAAGACTTTAAAAATGTTCACCAAGAAGCGAAAAAGCAAGGCTTTGTCAATATTATGAAACTTCTATGGAAGGACCTTTTTGTAGGACGCACAGCCTTTCAATGGATCTATCTCCTTCTTCTTTCCAGCGTTCCCTTCTTCTTAGAATGGACCAATCGTACAGGTCAGCATGATTGGCTGGGACTGTTTGCCTCTTGGACGGGCATTGTCTGTGTTATCCTGGTTGCCGAAGGGCGTGCTAGTAACTACCTCTTTGGAGCAGTGAATTCCGCGATCTACCTCGTTTTAGCCCTCAATAAAAACTTCTACGGAGAAGTTCTGACAACTCTTTATTTCTTCATCATGCAACCGATCGGCCTTTATGTTTGGCTCTCTAATCGGATCAATGATCAAGGTAAGGTCGAAGAATCTCACTTTGAAGCCAAGAAATTGAACTTGATTGAGTGGATGCGCTACTTGGCCTTGTGTGCTGTGATTTGGATCGGTATGGGTTTTGCGTATCAGAGCATCCATAGCGCTCGCCCTTTCCGTGATAGTATCACCGATGCGACCAATGGGGTTGGCCAGCTCCTAATGACCCGCCTATACCGGGAGCAATGGATCTTCTGGATTGCAACCAACGTCTTTAGTATCTATCTCTGGTGGGATCAGAGTCTTCACATTCAAGGGATGTACTGGGTTTACACGCTCAATAGTTTAGTGGGCTGGTACCAATGGACCAAAGCCCTCAAGAAGGAGGTGGCTTAGATGGCAAGTCTCTCAATTCCAGCAGGAATGACGGAGAAAGAGTATTTTGAGACGGTCGCTAGTGAAGCAGACTTTCTCAAGTGGTACAAGGAGCAAGATCTGCCAACTTATGAAACTCCAAGTGTCACAGCGGACATGGTGGCTTACTGTTTTGTTGATGGACAGCTCAAGCTCTTAGCCATTCGCCGCAAGGCCCACCCTTATCAACACCGCCTCGCCTTGGTGGGGGGCTTTGTGAACAAGGATGAAGATGCGACTCATGCCTGTATCCGAGAAGTCAAAGAAGAAGTCGGGCTCGATCTGCCAGTGAATAAGGTGGAACAGCTCATGACAGTTTCCACCCCTGGGCGGGACCCCAGAGGCTGGGTCATTACCATCGCTCATCTGGTCTATCTGCCAGCAGAAGCAGTAGACTTAGCCCATGCAGGTGACGATGCCAAGGAAGTCATTTTTCTCGATGTCGATTTCAAAAAATCCCAGTGTTTGCTTGATGGAGAACCCTTAGCTGCTTCTGATTTTGCCTTTGACCACTACCAGATTATTCAAGAATCGATCAAGCGGATTCAGGGGCGTCTGGATTGGAATCCAACCTTCCTCTATCTGTTAGAGGAGCCTTTCACCGTTTATGAAGCAACCGAATTGGTCAATCTGATCAATCCTGGACGTCCCATCGTTAGCAATAACTTCCTCGTAAAATTCGGAGAATTCGTGGAAGAAGTGGGTGTCAAGCGAGTACCTAAGAAAAAACCACGCAAGACCTATCGCCTAAAACAGTAAATCGAGCAGGGTTCTTTCAGGAAATCTCTCCAGTTACTATTAGTAGCTGGAGGGATTTTTTTGTTCTAGTAAGAAATATTTAAAAATATGTCAAAAATAGTTGACATTTTATGTTCATAATACTATACTATAGTCAAATATATACGACATTCATTTAATAGGAGGAAACATGAACCATGTGAAAGAATTCCGCAAGGAATTGGGCATGTCTCAACTCGAACTTGCTAAGGATATCGGTGTCTCGAGGCAAACCATCAATATGATTGAAAACGACAAGTACAATCCGACTCTGGAACTCTGTCTCAATCTCGCTCGTAGCCTCCAAACGGACCTCAACAGTCTTTTTTGGGAAGATGATTTTTAACAAAAGGAGAAAAAAATGGAAAAAGAAACCTTTACTGAAAAACTGATTAAACGCACATATGGCATTTCTGGACCACTTGATGAACACAAACGACGCGAGGCGGATCGCATTGGAAATAAAGTCTTTATGGTCCTCTTTTACCTGATGATATTTGGCAATCTTATTCCCTTTATCCTTGCTTATAAATATCCCCAAGTTGTCGCTTTTGGTTATCCAATCATTATCTTTCTGGTTTCTATGGTTTGTGCTATCTATGTTAGCACTCAAACTAAAAAAACAGGTATTACTGCTATCGATCCTGATATGTTGAGCCAAAAAGAAAGCAAACAGCTACGCTATCCTGGCATTAAAGCTGGTCTGCTCTATGGAGTTTTGATGTTCTTTGGAATACCACTTCTCAATGTCTTAACGGATAATAGCAAAAACTTTTTCACCTCTCTTTTCAATCTAGGTCATTTTATATCAATCCTTTTCGCAGCTTTCTTCTTCGGATTGGTGATGCAAATTATCGTCTGGCTTCGCATTCGAAAAGCCAAGGAAGATCAGGACGACGATTAGGAGGAAGCTTATGAAATCATTACAAACTTTAATTTTCAGTCATATTTTAGTTAGCATCTTTGTTACCTTTTTCCTAGTCTATGGCCAAGTTACGCGTCCTTTTCTGATCATTTTCCTTTTAGTTCTTCCAGTCTTGAATAAGGGACAAAGATTTCAGAAAATCACATCAAAAAAAATACGCTTCTTGAACGCATCTCTCTGCTTTATCCTCGTATCTCTCCCACAACTGATAACGAATTCTATGGATTGGAGATATCTCCTATTTCTAACCATCTGTATTATTTTTAGTCTCATTTATATCTATACTCTCTATCAACTCTTTAAAGAAGGCAAACAATGTTTTTAAGAGGTCACTACCATGAAAAAAGAAAACAGGACAACTGAATTATTTTGAACTTTCTTTCAGGAATCACGAAGGTTATTAATATGATTCTCTTAGCACTATACAGTGATAGGGAAATTCTAATTATCTAGAATCATAGTCCTGACGTAAACCACTTGTTTGATGAGTGGTTATGATTGATTTTCAATACTCAGCTCTGGTGCAAAGTGGTATAATAAAAAATAATTGAAATCAAAAGAGACAAGACTATGGAAGAAAAAATAATTTTACCACAAAATACACGACTGATGGGGGCTCTGCTTGGTTTTATCGGAGGAGGCCTCGATGTCTTTTGCCACATGCACTACCGGAGTTTGGTCGCGACTCAAACTGGGAACCTCCTGCTTCTCATCGCTGATTGGCACGATCCCCGTGTCGAAAATACCATCATGCGTTTTTCATCTATTTTGTTTTTCTCGATCGGCTTTGTGGTTGCTCTCCATATCAAAGAGTATCGCAAGACAGCCTTTTGGCGGACCAAGATGTTGATTCCTTTGTTTGTGGTGACGCTCCTGATTCCCTTGGTGTCTGTCATACCACCTGTAGAAGTTCCCTTTATTGCTTTTGGAACAGGGATGATGATGTTGACCTTTACAGGAAGCTTGATTGAAAACCACCCTTATGTGATCTTTATGACTTCTGGTAATTACCGCAAGATGCTGACGGCCTTGTACCGAATCACTCGAGGAAAGGGAGATTTGGACGAGTATCGGCGTCAGGCTATGAATTACGGAATCGTTGTTGGAAGCTTTGTTGCAGGAGCGATTAGTGTAGCCATCCTCATGCATTTCATTCACCAATGGGCCATCTGGCTGATCACAGCCAACCTCTTTTTGATCATGACTTACTACACCGCCAGAGTCAAACAACTCGGCCTGCAAACAGATAATCTATAAAAAGAGGCTGGGACAAAAGTCCTAGCCTCTCAATTATTTTTGGATTGTTGAGCAAGA
>NZ_JAJCHF010000022.1:0-35145 GCF_020554365.1 Streptococcus sp. 210928-DFI.4.42 | reverse complement strand
TACAGGACTAAATCCTTAACTTAAATTATTTGTCTAACTTTTTGGGGTCAGTACATGAGCTGAGGATCTTTTTCTTTAAAAAAAATTTGGTTTTCACAGGTAGAACGTAGCACTGAAAGCCTTTTTATGATACAATTAAGAAGATAATGTCTTCGGACAAGTTTAACGAGAAAAGGAAGATGAATGATG
The DNA here is from genome assembly GCF_020554365.1 of Streptococcus sp. 210928-DFI.4.42. Lineage (NCBI taxonomy): Bacteria > Bacillati > Bacillota > Bacilli > Lactobacillales > Streptococcaceae > Streptococcus > Streptococcus sp. 210928-DFI.4.42. The sequence goes on along the minus strand of NZ_JAJCHF010000022.1, from coordinate 34,956 downwards.
ACAAAACGGATTACTATCATCGAAGTAAAAGACTACGTTGGTCAAGAAGTGACCATCGGTGCTTGGGTGGCTAACAAGTCAGGAAAAGGAAAAATTGCCTTCTTGCAATTGCGTGATGGAACAGCCTTTTTCCAAGGTGTAGCTTTCAAACCAAACTTTATCGAAAAATTTGGAGAAGAAGTAGGTCTTGAAAAATTTGACACCATCAAACGTCTAAGCCAAGAAACATCTGTTTTCGTGACAGGTATTGTTAAAGAAGATGAGCGTTCTAAATTTGGGTACGAGTTGGATATTACAGACATCGAAGTGATCGGTGAATCTCAAGACTACCCAATCACTCCAAAAGAGCACGGAACAGACTTCTTGATGGACAACCGTCACTTGTGGTTACGTTCACGCAAACAAGTTGCCGTTATGCAAATCCGTAATGCTATCATCTATGCAACTTATGAGTTCTTTGATAAAAATGGCTTCATGAAGTTTGATAGCCCCATTCTTTCAGGAAATGCTGCAGAAGATTCTACAGAACTTTTCGAAACAGACTACTTTGGAACACCAGCCTACTTGAGCCAATCAGGTCAGCTTTACCTTGAAGCTGGTGCTATGGCCCTTGGTCGCGTCTTTGACTTTGGTCCAGTATTCCGTGCTGAAAAATCAAAAACTCGTCGTCACTTGACTGAGTTCTGGATGATGGATGCTGAGTACTCATATTTGACACACGATGAGTCACTTGACTTGCAAGAAGCTTATGTGAAAGCTCTTCTACAAGGTGTTCTGGACCGTGCTCCTCAAGCCTTGGAAACCTTGGAGCGTGATACGGAGCTCTTGAAACGCTACATTGCAGAGCCATTCAAACGGATCACTTACGATGAAGCCATTGATCTCTTGCAAGAGCATGAAAACGATGAAGATGCAGATTACGAGCATTTGGAACATGGTGATGACTTCGGCTCACCACATGAAACTTGGATTTCAAACCACTTTGGTGTGCCAACATTTGTCATGAACTACCCAGCAGCTATCAAGGCCTTCTACATGAAACCAGTTCCTGGAAATCCAGAGCGCGTGCTTTGTGCAGACTTGCTTGCACCAGAAGGCTATGGAGAAATCATCGGTGGCTCTATGCGTGAGGAAGACTACGATGCCCTTGTTGCAAAAATGGATGAACTTGGCATGGATCGTACAGAGTATGAATTCTACCTTGATCTTCGTAAATACGGTACAGTTCCACACGGTGGATTTGGTATTGGGATTGAACGGATGGTCACTTTCGCGGCTGGTACAAAACACATTCGTGAAGCCATTCCATTCCCACGTATGTTGCATCGTATCAAACCTTAATAGACGTAAAAACGCCATTAGGCGTTTTTCACTTTTATCTGCTCCAAAAAACTATGAAAGGAAACTCAATGCTGAAAATAGACATCATCGATGGGAAAGAATACGAGGATGGTCAGGGGGCTTTGATCGCAGATCTAGACCATAGTATTCAACAGATGCTCAAGACCTCCTACCCGGAAAGTCAAATGGATGATTTTATCACCTATAAAAATTTGAGCCAGTATTGTATGGATTATCTTGGACAGATTATTGAGCGTGCAAATGATAAAAACGAAGCCATTAAACAGCAGGTGACAGGTGTCATGCCCGAAAGCGAGCGCCCCTTTAACGTTGAAGACCGCTTGACAGCCAGCTATACCTTCGGTCAGCGGGTAGCGGATTCGGTCGCACGCTTTGGTGGTTCTTGGACTTTTATCATTAGTTTTATCCTGATGATGGCTATTTGGATGCTGATCAATGTCCTGCATCCTTTTGGCTTGAATTTTGATCCTTATCCCTTCATCTTGCTCAATCTTGCGCTTTCTACTATTGCGGCGATCCAAGCTCCTTTGATCATGATGAGCCAAAACCGGGCGGCAGATTACGATCGTTTGCAAGCGCGAAATGACTTTAACGTCAATATGGAGTCTGAACGGGAAATTCGCTTGTTGCATACGAAGATTGACCATATGGTGCAACAAGACCAGACGGATTTACTGGAAATTCAAAAGTTGCAAACCGAATTGTTGGTGTCCTTGTCTAATCAAGTGGCCCAGCTGCGCCAAGAAATGAATCAAGAAAGAATGAAAGAGGTGGAGAAAATGTAGGCAACTCTAAGTAAGTCTTTTAGAAACACTCAAATAATCTATTGAAAGAGGAAAAACAATGTTTAAAAGAACTTACAAACGCAATATTTCACTCCTAGCAGGTTTGGAATTTACATCTTATTTTGGAATCACCAGTTTTTGGATTCTCTTTTTTATTCAAAATGGTCTTTCTTTGCTTCAGATTGGTTTATTAGAGAGTATCTTTCATGGGACAAGTCTCTTGTGTGAGATCCCATCTGGTATGTTGGCCGATCGCTTTAGCTACAAGACTAATCTCTACTTGGCTCGCTTGTCCAGTATTGGATCCTCGATCTTGATTTTATTTGGTCAGGGGAATTTTTGGATCTATGCCATTGCCATGATGGTCAATGCTTGGTCTTATAATTTTGACTCGGGGACCAGTACGGCTTTCTTATTTGATTCAGTTGTGGAAGCAGGTCAAAAAGACCGTTATCTTCAGATTTCTAGCTTCTTGTCTGGTGTGGCAGAAGTCACCCGAACGTTAGGTACAGTGGTGGCAGGCTTCTTTATTCACGGAGCATTGGCTTGGACCTATTATATTTCTATTGGGCTTTCCTTACTTTCCATTCTTTTGATCTTTCTGATGAAAGAGCCAGAGAGCAAGAGTGATGAAAGAAGTCACTTGACCTTAAAGAGGATATTGGAGGTAGTGAAACAAGAATGGCAGGACAAACCAGTTTTGTTTTACTGGATGCTCACCTATCAGTTGGTAGGGACCATCATGTGTATGTTTTATTTTTACTACCAACAGAAAATCAGTGACTTAGCCAGTTGGCAAGTTTCGCTCATTATGTTGATTGGTAGTGGATTCAATCTCCTGGCGGTTTATCTGGCCAGTCAAATCGGGAAAAAATGGAATAGTAATCAAGTCTTTCCGATTCTGGTTGCACTGACTGGGTTGGCCTTGTTTTTGGTAGGTGTAAAGACTCCATTTGCCTATCTGAGTGTCTATCTCTTGACCAATGCTCTTTATGCCGTTTACCAACCCATCTACTACAATGATTTACAAGCTTATCTGCCATCCAGTGTGCGAGCAACCATGCTGAGTATCAATTCTATGATGTTTAGTCTATCTATGATTGTCATTTTCCCACTGACTGGTTGGTTTATTGATAGTTGTGGCTTTGTAGCTGTTTTTCTTGTGCTAGGCCTTATAACACTCCTTTCTTTCCCCTCTTACTGATTGGATTAGGGAAAATGGGCAAGACCTTAAGCAAGGTGACAAAGACTGAATAAAACTTATAGGGTTCTTGAGTCTAACAAGATTTAAATAGCAGAAAAACTGAACAATCCTTCTATGCTATGTAGGAATAGTAAGATTGAAGACAAAGTCATCTTAGAAACTTTCCTTAGGCGAGGACGGACGTCAGCGAACTTCTATGAAGTTCCATGACTAATTATTGAGCCTAAGGTCTCAATAATTCCGAGTGCTAGAAACAATAGTGTTTCTAGCACTTTTCTCACAGCGGAAAGTTTCAGTAGATGATTGAATAGCTCTAACAAATAAAATTATTTTATCTTTACAGAAGTTAATTAATTTGTATAAAAGAGCAGTTTGTCTACGTTCTCATACTCTCTGCTTGGCAGGGAGAGTTTTTTTGTCAGTTATAATTGTGGTAAAATAGGTATATCCTATTTAAAAAGAATCGAGTTGTATGAAATCATTATTGAAGTATTTTAAGGGCTATCTATGGGAAACTTTTCTAGGGCCCGTGTTTAAGCTTTTAGAAGCTATTTTTGAATTGTGTGTCCCCTTAATCATCGCCCACTTAGTCGATCAGGTCATTCCGAAAAAGGAAACGAGCGCAGTGGTGATGACGGTCGGTGTTTTGTTTTTATTTGCGAGCTTTGGTGTTGTCGTAGCTATTACGGCCCAGTATTTTTCTTCTAAAGCAGCTGTCGGCTTTACCCGCGAGATGACCAAGGATTTGTATGAGAAGATCTTATCGCTTCCAAAGGACAAGCGAGATAGGATCGGGACTTCTAGTTTGGTAACCCGTCTTACTTCTGATACCTATCAAATCCAGGTTGGGATCAACCAATTCTTGCGCCTCTTTTTGAGAGCACCGATTATTGTCTTTGGTTCTATCATCATGGCCTTCACCATCAGTCCTAAACTCACTCTTTGGTTTTTGGGGATGGTGGCGATTTTAACCCTGATTATTGTGATCATGTCTCGGATTGTCAATCCGCTCTTTGCTAAGATTCGTAAAATTACAGACCGAATGGTCACGGTGACGCGTCAGCAATTTCAAGGGATGCGGGTGATTCGGGCCTTTGGACAACAGTCTAGTGAATTAGAGGACTTTAGAGAGGTCAATCAGGACTACAAGATCTGGCAAATTCGCGCTGGTATCTGGTCTAGTTTGGTCAGTCCCTTGACCTTCCTTGTGGTCAATACGACCTTGGTCTGTGTCATTTGGCAGGGACAAGTGAATATCTCTGCTGGTCTTTTAACCCAAGGAATGTTGGTCGCTTTGGTCAATTATTTATTACAAATTTTAACAGAATTGATCAAACTGGCGATGCTGGTCACGTCTTTAAATGTCAGCTATATTTCAGCTAAGCGTGTTCAAGAGATTTTTGATTTGAAGGAAGAAGACCTCTTAGAAGCTCTGCCAGAAGAAACTGCAAGAGAGCAAGAAGCGATCAGTGCAGAGGAAGTTTCTTTCACCTATCCAACGGCTTCAAGCCCAGCCCTAGAGGGAATTTCTTTTGATCTTGACCAAGGACAGATGCTGGGAATTATCGGTGGTACAGGATCTGGGAAGTCCACCCTTGTTCAGTTATTGAGTCATTTGTATGCTGTTAGTCAGGGAAAATTAGCCCTCTATCATCAAGGTCACTCTCCTAGAACTCTCAAGGAATGGCGGGAGTGGATAGCTGTAGTCCCACAGAAGGCAGAGCTCTTTAGAGGAACTATCCGCTCGAATCTCTTATTAGGGATGGATGAAAGTCTGACGGATCATGATTTGTGGTGGGCGCTAGAAACGGCTCAGGCGGCTGATTTTGTCCGTGAAAAAGAAGGAAAGCTGGATGAGCCGGTAGAAGCCTTTGGTCGAAATTTTTCAGGTGGCCAACGCCAGCGGTTGACCATTGCGCGTGCTCTTTTGAAAAAGGCCCCTTTCTTGGTTTTGGATGATTCGACTTCTGCCTTGGATTATTTGACGGAGGCTCGTCTCTTAAAATCGATTAAAGAAGAATTGAGTGACACAAGTTTGATCTTAGTATCTCAACGAACCAATAGTCTCAAGTCGGCTGATCAGATTTTGGTCTTGAATAAGGGGCATCAAGTAGGACTGGGAAATCATGATTTCCTTTTGTCTACCAATGAGATTTATCAAGAAATTCATGATTCACAACACGGAAGGGAGGAAGCATGAGTCAAAAACGTTCCAGTTATTTAAAACGTCTCTTTAGAGATTTTGCTCACCATCCCGGTCTCCTGATTCTAGCCAGTATTGGAACTATCGTTCAAGTTGGCTTAACGGTTTGGTTACCGATCCTGATCGGACATGCGGTTGACTTGGTCATGAATCCTCAAGGGATGAAAGTCTTATGGCCCGTTTTGATCCAGATGCTTCTAATCATTGTGGCCAATACCTTGATCCAATGGATTAATCCTCTTCTCTACAATCAATTGGTTTATCGGTTTAGCCAAACCCTAAGAGAAAAAGTAATGGAAAAAGTGCATCGCTTGCCCTTGTCTTATCTGGACAAGCAAGGAAGTGGGGATTTCGTCAGTCGTTTAACAACCGATGTAGAGCAACTTAATAGCGGTCTTCTCATGGTCTTTAACCAGTTCTTTGTGGGCCTCTTAACCATTCTTGTCACCATCGTGACCATGGCAGGATTAGATTTCTTTATGATGGTAGCAGTTCTGGTATTGACCCCATTGTCTCTCTTGATTGCTCGTTTCATTGCCAAGCGCTCCTATACGCTTTTCCAAGCACAAACCAAGGCGCGTGGCCTGCAAACTCAGTTGATCGAAGAGTCTTTGACCCAGGAAAGTTTAATCCAGTCCTTTAACGCTCAGGATCAATTCCGTAAGGCTTTTAAAGGAACGAATGAAAGCTATGCCAAGTATTCCCAATCTGCTGTCTTTTATTCTTCAACGGTCAATCCTGCAACTCGCTTTGTGAATGCCTTGATTTATGCGGTAGTGGCTGGATTTGGAGCCGTACGGATTATTTCGGGATCTCACTTTACTGTCGGTCAATTAGTGACCTTCCTCAATTATGTCAACCAATACACCAAACCCTTTAATGATATTTCTTCTGTCTTGTCAGAACTCCAAAGTGCTCTTGCCTGCGCAGAGCGCCTGTACAGCGTATTGGATCAAGTTGAGATCGAAGAGACGGGACATCGTGTTATAGAAACTCAGGATGTCAAAGGAGCGATAGGTTTTGAGCACGTCGCATTTGGCTATGATTTAGGGAGGACCTTGATCAAAGATTTAACCATTCAGGTTCCAGCCGCTAGTAAGGTAGCGATTGTAGGGCCTACAGGAGCAGGGAAGTCGACCTTGATCAATCTACTCATGCGTTTCTACCCTGTGAACTCTGGGATGATTACGATTGATGGGGTGCCGATTACGGACTACACCCGTGCTTCCTACCGCCAACAGTTTGGTATGGTTCTACAAGAAACCTGGCTCAAGGTCGGGACGATTCATGAAAATATCGCTTTTTCTCGTCCAGATGCGACCAGAGAAGAAGTGATAGAAGCAGCCAAAGCGGCCAATGCGGATTTCTTTATCAGGCAGTTGCCACAAGGGTATGATACTTATCTTTCAGATGCTGGAGAGTCTTTGTCTCAAGGACAACGTCAGCTCTTAACGATTGCGCGTGTTTTCCTTTCCGTTCCTAAGATTTTGATCTTGGATGAAGCGACATCGTCCATTGATACTCGGACTGAGGCCTTGATTCAAGATGCCTTTCATCAACTCATGAAGGGACGGACCAGCTTTATCATCGCCCACCGCTTATCGACCATTCAAAATGCCGATATGATCCTTGTCATGGTGGATGGCTATATTGTCGAGCATGGCACTCATGAAGAGCTAATGCAAGCACAAGGTGTTTACTACAAGATGCAAACAGCTCAGCAACAGATTCGTTAACATGAAAAGCATTTTCAGATTTGAAAATGCTTAGATTGAAGATAAAGACATATTCAAAACTTTCCTTAGGTGAGTACGGAAGTCAGCGAACTTCTACGAAGTTCCATGACTTAGTTTTGAACCTAAAGTTTCAAAACTCCCGAGTGCTAGAAACTGATTTGTTTCTAGCACTTTTCTCACAGCGGAAAGTTTCAATATTTTCTTGATTCATTTTAAAAATTGAAAATCATTGTTGTTCCTTTTAGAAACGTTTTACTTATTTTATTTTAAAATAGTTAGTCCACATTCTAAGCATTTTCAGGTTTGAAAATGCTTTTTTAGTCTAAAAAAAGCATCTAGCAATTTTGCTAGATGCTTCAGGAACCACTCGTTTTTATCTCAATTAAACGTTTAAAACCTTATCCAAGAATTCTTTCAAACGTGGGTGTTGGGGGTTATCGAAAATTTGGTCTGGTTTGCCGTCTTCGAGGAATTCACCATCTGCGGTGAAGATGACGCGGTTGGCCACTTGGCGGGCAAATCCCATCTCGTGGGTGACGATAATCATGGTCATCCCTTGCTTGGCCAAGTCCTTCATAACGTTCAATACATCTCCAACCATCTCAGGGTCAAGGGCAGAAGTCGGTTCGTCAAAGAGCATAATATCTGGATTCATGGCGAGTCCACGGGCAATGGCCACACGTTGTTTTTGACCACCGGAAAGGCTGTTTGGATTGGCATCGGCTTTATCTGCGAGACCAACTTTTTCTAATAATTCCATCCCGACTTTTTGAGCTTCTTCGCGAGTCATCAGTTTGTGCTCTACTGGCGCAAACATAATGTTTTCTAGGACGCTCATGTGAGGGAAGAGGTTGAAGTGTTGGAAAACCATCCCAATATTTTCACGGACCAAATCAACATTGGTTTTTGGATCGGTTAGATCATATCCATTTACGGTAATTTGACCTTTTGTAACTTCTTCGAGGAGATTGAGACTCCGAAGGAAAGTAGATTTACCAGAACCGGACGGTCCGATAATACAGACCACATCCCCTTCGTAGAATTTCGTTGAGATTCCTTTTAAGACCTCATTTTCACCATAGTATTTGTGGAGGTCATGGACATCAATTTTTAATTTAGCCATTAGTTAACCTTCTTTTCTAATTTTTTTGCAAATCGTGTTAGCAAGGTGATAATCACGAGGTAGAAGACGGCAAGGATAGCATACATCTTGAAACTTTGGTAGTTTCGAGCAATGATGATCTTACCAGTTTGGAAGAGTTCTACCAATCCGATTGCAGACACAATAGTCGTATCTTTCAGGGCAATGACGAATTGGTTAACAAAGTTTGGAAGCATGAGTTTGGTTGCTTGTGGCAAGATGATCTTGCGCATGGTCTTGCCATAAGAGATCCCAAGGCTTCGGCTGGCTTCCATCTGTCCAATCGGTACAGCTTGGATCCCCCCACGAACAATTTCTGCGATATAGGCAGCAGCATTGAGAGAGAGGGCGATGGTACCTGCGACAAAGTCGTTGATTGGGGATTGATGACCTGTGACCGATTCAATCAAGTTTGGAATTCCCCAGAAGATGAAGGCAGCGAGGATCATGAGTGGGATCCCACGAATAACATCGACAAAGATCTCAGCAGTCCAGCGAAGCCATTTATAAGGGCTAACACTAAACATCCCAAAGATAACACCGATCACCATAGCAATGGCGAAAGAGAGAAGGGCAAGGGCAAGAGTGACACCCAAACCACTTAACAATTGTTTGTAGTTGTTTTGAAGCAAGCCCCAGATCGTTGTTTCATCTGCTGTTGTACTTGAAGTACTTGACTTGCTATCTGTTTTAAGGTATTTATCGAGAATCTTTTGGTATTGACCACTTTTCTTCAAGTTTGCAAGACCGTTATTGAACATTTCGATCAATTCAGGATTTTCTCCTTTTTTAACGGCAAATGCTAGTTGACCACTTGGAGTTCCTTCGATAGGTGTTTTGAATTTACGTCCTTGTTTAATAGCGTATTTGATAACAGGTTCGTCATCCATGATCGCTGCAACAGAACCAGAATTCAAACTATCATACATAGAAGCCCCGTCAGAGAACGTTTTGATCTTGTAACCATATTTCTTTTGGTTTTCTTCAAGGAAGCTCTGCGATGCAGTTCCGTTTTTAACACCGACTGTCTTTCCTTTTAGGTCATCATATGAATCAATCTTGCTACTTTCTTGAACGGCTAGAATAGAATTGGCCGTGTAGTATGGTTCAGAAAAATCAAATGTTTCTTTCCGAGCATCTGTTACGGTCATCCCTGCGATCATTCCTTGCGCATGACCAGATTGGACATCACTTACCGCCGCATCAAATCCAGGATTATTAATCTCGATGGTAAATCCTTGGTCTTTGGCAATAGCCTTGATCAAGTCCATATCGATTCCTGTGTATTTGTTTTTCCCATTTTGGAAGACAAATGGTGCAAAGGAAGAATCACTTGAAATGCTATATTTTGATTTTTTAGGTGTTGCTTTTTGACCAGCAGGAGTAGTTGTTTCTGGAACAGCACTGTTACTTGATGATTGGCTTTCACCTGTCCATTTCTTGATGATCTCATCAAGTGTCCCGTCAGCTTTCATTTGAGCGAGGGCCTTGTTAAATTCAGTGATCAACTTTTCATGCTTCCCACCTTTTTTAACACCAAAGGCAAAGCCACCGACTGCTTCTCCATCCATATTGATCGCTAGGTCCTGACCCTTTTGGATGGCATATTGAATGACCGGCTGGTCGTCCATAACAGCATCCACTGCACCAGTTGATAAGCTATTGTACATGAGATCACCCGTATCAAAAGTTGTGATACTGTAGCCGTACTTGTCCTTATTTTTATCAAGGAAGCGTTGGGCTGCAGTTCCGTTTTTGACACCGACTTTCTTTCCTTTTAATTGGTTGTACTTCGTGATTTTGTCAGCTTTCTTCGTCGCAATGACAACCTTTGTATCGTAGTAAGTGTCAGACATGGTGAAGACTTTTTCACGTTCAGTTGTTTTGGTCATCCCTGCCATGATGGCATCCGCTTGACCAGCTTGAACAGCATTGACCGCTTCATCAAATCCCGGGAAGGATTTGTCCAAATCCCAGCCATTGATTTCAGCGACCTTGTCCAAGATCTCTACGTCAATTCCTTTATAGGTTTGATCTGAATCCTTAAATTCAAACGGTGCATATGCTGTGTCAAAAACGACCTTGATCGTTTCAGCATGAGCATGACCAGCGAATGCAACGAATGGAAATAAGAAAAGCAAATAGGCTAGTAATTTTTTCTTCATTTCTGTCTCCTTCTAATTCTTTCTCTTAGGGTATTTAACCCATGAGCACATTGACCAAAGGATGGCCTTAAAAAAACAAATCATTCATACCAAAACGAGTATGAATGGTCATATGTTTTTCTACAGAAGCTATTATATCAGAAAATAGTTTGTTTTGCAAGAAAAATCGAGTTTTCATGTTAGGTTTTCTGACATGAAGTGGTGTTGCAGGTCTGGATTTTCTTTGCTACAATGGACCTATCAGATACATGGAGGTTACTAGATGAAGAAAGGGATGATCATTCAAGGTATCAAAACGAAAGCTTCTGTGCCAGTTTTCGTTTCTACACTATTCTACGTATTTTTAGCTTCCTTCTTTATAGAAGGAGGACTATGGCTCAGTAGTGAATTGGTGGGACCATTTTCCATTGCAATAGGTACTCTAACAGAGTTCTTCTTACCAGGAAATGGGGTTGCAAGTATTCAAGAGTTTTTCTACCATTATATTCTCTATTATGAGCTCTTCAGTTTTGTATTTATTCTCTTACTCTTTATTTTTTGGGTCAAAGTAATAGAGAAGAATTCCTTATCAACTTTAGGTTTTGTAAAAAAGAACTGGCTTAAATATCTTGGCTGGGGGATTTCGCTTTCCCTTCTTCAAATGGGAGTCATTGCCCTTGTCTACCAGTTGGGTGGAATTGGGTCTTTTGAGCTAAATGAATTAAGTTTAGAACCCATCCTCTTTATTCTAGGCTTATTCCCGTTTTGGCTTCTTCAAGGAGGAACGGAAGAAGTAGCCACACGGGGTTGGCTCCTAACTCGGATTGCAGCCAGAGCCAATCTTCCCTTAGCGATCGCGATTTCTAGTAGTCTCTTTGGCATTCTTCATCTGGGAAATTCAGGAGTGACCTTCTTATCCGTACTGAATATTGTACTGGATGGGGTTCTAGCTGGTTTACTCCTTGTCTACACTGATAGTATCTGGCTAGTGGTCGCCCAACACGGCACTTGGAACTATGTACAAGGAAATCTCCTTGGTTTTCAAGTCAGTGGGACGGGGGCGGACGCGTCTATCTTTACCTTTACCATGGGAACAGGACCTGACTGGCTGACTGGAGGGGAATTTGGAGCGGAAGGATCGATCATCACCACTCTGGTTCTTCTTGTATCCCTAGTGATTGTTTATCGCTTAGGGGAGAGGAAAGAAAGAGTTGTTACTGAACAAGTAAGAAATGGCTGAAAGGAAATAATGATGAATAAGGAGACAGGTTCTTGAGCCTGTCTTTTTCCTGTGACAGGATCCTCTCTTCAAAAGTAAGAGCAATATCAATTTAAAGATCGATCAAATGAGGCAATTCAATTATTGGATGATAATTGCTGGATAAGTAATGACATTGATGGTATTCAAATTAGATAATTTAATATTACGAATTTTGTTCAAGATAGTGTAAAATAGATCTGTACGAGTTTCTAAAAATTTAATTTTAAAAATAAAGAACAATACAAATTGATGTATTGAGCCTGATTTTTGTTAAAAATACGAAGCTTTGCAGTTAGTTCTCTAAAGTATTTTGAGGTGATAGAATGTATAAGATATTAGTTGTAGATGACGATTTTGAAATTTTGAAACTGATGCGAACTATTCTAGAGATGAAAAACTATCAGGTAATGACGTATCAAGAAGTGACCGTACCAATCGATATTAATAATTTCAAAGGATTTGATCTGATTTTATTAGATGTAATGATGCCTAATATAGATGGTATGCAAATTTGTAAGCAGATTAGAAATAAAGTAAGCTCTCCTATTATTTTTGTTAGTGCAAAAGATACTGAAGAAGATATAGTATCAGGGTTGAATTTAGGAGGAGATGACTATATTACAAAACCTTTTAGCATCAATCAATTAGTTGCCAAAGTTGCTGCAAATCTAAAACGAGAAGAACGATACAAACAAGGTGAATTGAGTAACCAAGTTGTTCGAGACTTATCTCCAATAACGATTTATTTACAAGAAAAAATTGTTTGTATTAATGGAGATAGTCTTACTTTTACAAGAAGGGAATATGATATCATAGAGCTGTTATCTAGTAACCCAAGAAAAATTTTTACTGTACAAGATATATATGAAAATGTTTATGATGACGATGCTGAAACCCTCTTTCATTCAATATCTGAGTATATTTATCAAATAAGATTAAAATTCTCATCTTATGGAATTAATCCTATAAAAACAGTTAGAGGTATGGGATACAAGTGGCATGATTAAGAAGAAGAGTACAATTAGAGGACGCGTAATAAGGACGGTTTTAGAACTAGTAACAGGTACGTTACTGAGTATACTTTTATTTTTTATAATTACATATTTACTTGTTTTTACTGGACAATTAAATGCATACGGCTCTAAAATTGAAATTTCAGTTAGTGATACTAGCAATTTAAGTGATGTAGTTAAAGCAATGAATAACTCTATATTTGATTATGTTGTATTTAATCGCAAGACAGGTACAATTGAAGAGGGCAATTATCAAAAAGAGGATTTGCCTGCCTATCGAGAAGTTTTTGAAAAAAATGAATCTGTAAGTAATGAGACAGTGTATTATGGGTATTACGCTAATTCAGAGATTATACTTACTGTCAGGCAACCCATGATACCTGAGTTTGTTAATCCGAATTTGCGTCACATTTCATTTAATCTATTTTCTTATTTATTCTTCTTCGTTTTCGAAACGATTTTACTCATTTGGTCACTTACAAGATTAATAAAAGAATTTTCAAAAAACTTTCTCCTTATACAAAAAAAAGCTTTAAACATGGGGCAGTTAACATTTAAAGATGAAAATATTCCTGCTCAAATACAAGAGTTCGATGAAATTCTTTCTGTATTATATCAAAAGGACGACGAGTTAACTAATTTACTCAAATCAGAGAGAAGGGAGAAGGAAGATTTATCTTTTCAAGTTGGTGCATTAGCCCATGATGTAAAAACTCCTTTAACAGTACTAAAGGGAAATTTAGAGTTGCTTGAATTAACTAACTTGACTGTTCAACAGAAGGAATACACTCAGTCAATGAATAACAGTATAGTGATTTTTGAAAGATACTTTAGTTCAATGATTGATTATTCAAGATTACTAATTGAAGATAAAGATTATGGGGAACAGATACATTTACCTGAATTTCTAAGTGAGCTATCAGTAGAGGCGAAATCTGTAATGGATAATGAAATGGTTGATTTCAAAATTATTAATACTACAAAATTAATGTTTTTCAAGGGAAATCGCTTTAATTTAAATCGGGCATTAATTAACATTTTAGCAAATGCAGCAAGATATAGTTCTGGAGAAAAAAAAGTTACGCTTACTATCATTGAGGAAACAGAGTATATTAATTTTGGAGTGTGGAATAATGGTCTGCCTTTTACTGAACAGTCGTTATTAAATGCAGATAAGTTATTTTATACTGAGAATAAAGGTAGGAATAATAACCACTATGGTTTAGGTTTAGCATTTGCTAAACAGGTTGCAAATAAACATTTTGGAGAATTGATTTTATCAAATCCAGATCGTGGTGGTGCTCAAGTGACGTTGCTTATTAAAAAATAATTCTATAGGGAGTTATTAGATAGCTTCCACGAAATAGCTATGTATAAAAAATAGATATTCTTCTAAATTGAGGAATGTCTATTTTTTTAATTTGTAAAATTAGAAAATCTGAACAAATTTTGAAAAATTAAATGTAACATAAAAGTATAAAACAAGGAGGAAAACTATGAAATTCAAAAAGATTTATCTTTCCGTAATTTTTTTCTTAAGTTTACTTGGATTTACTGGATGTACATACGAAAAGTATGATGTTAAATTTCTCGACTCAAGTTATAATCGATTCGATTATAAAGGAGGGCATTATGGTGTAACTAATCAATTAATTACATATGAAGAAATTGAAAGTAAAGTAAGCAATCATGATGATACTTATGAAATATCTTACGATGAAAGTAATAATGGTATAAAGAATGATTTGTTGGAGATTGGTGACTTATATCAGACCAAGAATAGAGAATTAGCCATAAAAATTGATAGTACTTTTTATAAATGTAGATTACTTGATAGTATTTCTAAAGAAGAACTCCTAAAAGTTTCTGACTTATTTAATGTTCGCTTAGTAGGAGGATTTGCTATCAATGAGCAAGAAGCAAGAGTGCTTAAGATAGGGGAACAAATATTTACAATTACTGAAGAAATTATTCCAAAAGATGAGCTTAGAGCAACAGTTGCTAACCTAGATAATCAAGTGAAGTCAGTCACTAGATTATCAGGGGAGCACGAAATTTGGAAATATGGAGAAATTTGTTCTTTAGAAAATCAGTCTATTCACGAGAAAGTAGCAATTAAATTGAATGGAGAATATCATTTGGCAACTTTAAGAAGTTAGTTTTTATGTTGGATATCCAACATAAAAATGTTTTGATAAGTCTGTACAAAATGTCTTGAAAAGCAGAACACACATAATATCAAGAATCGCAAAAATATTGATATTATGCGTTTTATCGTAGGTAGACTAACATCATTTTATCCAGGAATTAGCTTTCTTAAATATGTAAGCTAGAAGGATTACTAGTTTAAAGAAGAATGAAAGTGATAAAAAAGTAGAGATTTGAATATATATATCAAAAGAAAGAGGTGGAGGAAGCGATAACTAAAAAATACGCGAAAATTTTGATTCTATAATTGTGACAACTCTATCGATAATTCAACAATTCTAAATATCTTTATAACACTCAGGGGAAAGAAGAGCAAAAGTTGTTACTGAACAAGTGGGAAATCACTGAAAGGTAATAATGATGCATACGAAGACAGGTTCTTGAGCCTGTCTTTTTTCTGTACAAGGTTCCTCTCTTCAAAAGTCAGAGAAATATCATCTATTATGGTAAAATAAGGGAAGTATAATCAAAGGAAGAAAGTATGATTAATCGAGTAACTGATAACAAATTTAAACTAGTATCCAAATACCAACTGTCTGGGGATCAACCGCAGGCCATTGAACAGTTGGTGGATAACATCGAGGGTGGTGAGAAGGCGCAAATCCTGATGGGAGCGACTGGTACGGGGAAGACCTATACCATGAGTCAGGTCATTGCCCAAGTCAATAAACCGACCTTGGTCATCGCCCACAATAAAACCCTAGCAGGTCAGCTCTATGGAGAGTTCAAGGAATTTTTCCCTGAAAATGCCGTCGAGTACTTCGTATCTTACTACGATTACTACCAGCCAGAAGCCTATGTGCCATCGAGCGATACCTACATCGAAAAAGATAGCTCGGTCAATGATGAGATTGACAAGCTTCGTCACTCCGCGACTTCAGCATTGTTAGAGCGTAACGATGTTATCGTTGTCGCATCTGTTTCATGTATTTACGGTTTGGGTTCGCCTAAGGAATATGCCGATAGCGTGGTGAGTCTGCGTCCAGGTCTGGAGATTTCTCGTGATAAACTGCTCAATGATTTGGTGGACATCCAGTTTGAGCGCAATGACATCGACTTTCAACGGGGGAAATTCCGTGTTCGGGGAGATGTGGTCGAGATTTTCCCAGCTTCGCGTGATGAACATGCCTTCCGGGTTGAGTTTTTCGGGGACGAGATTGACCGCATCCGTGAGGTTGAAGCTCTGACGGGCCAGGTACTGGGAGATGTGGACCACTTGGCCATTTTCCCAGCTACCCACTTCGTGACCAATGACGATCATATGGAAGTAGCCATTGCCAAGATTCAGGCTGAACTAGAAGAGCAGTTGAAGGTTTTTGAAAAAGAAGGCAAGTTGCTGGAAGCCCAACGCCTGAAGCAACGGACGGAGTATGACATTGAAATGCTACGAGAGATGGGCTACACCAATGGCGTCGAAAACTACTCCCGTCACATGGATGGCCGGAGTGAGGGAGAGCCACCTTACACCCTTTTGGACTTCTTCCCAGAAGATTTTCTCATTATGATTGACGAAAGTCACATGACCATGGGACAGATCAAGGGCATGTACAATGGAGATCGCTCGCGCAAGGAAATGTTGGTCAACTATGGCTTCCGTTTGCCGTCTGCCTTGGACAACCGGCCACTTCGTCGTGAGGAGTTTGAAAGCCATGTCCACCAGATTGTTTATGTGTCTGCGACACCAGGCGACTATGAGATGGAACAAACCGATACCATCATCGAGCAAATCATTCGTCCGACAGGTCTTCTAGATCCCGAGGTGGAAGTGCGCCCTACCATGGGTCAAATGGACGATCTCTTGGGTGAGATCAATGCGCGTGTAGAACGCGGAGAGCGGACCTTTGTCACTACCTTGACCAAAAAGATGGCAGAAGACTTGACCGACTACTTTAAAGAAATGGGTGTCAAGGTCAAATACATGCACTCGGACATTAAGACCTTGGAGCGGACAGAAATCATCCGTGATTTGCGTCTGGGTGTCTTTGATGTCTTGGTCGGAATCAACCTTCTTAGGGAAGGGATTGACGTACCAGAAGTTAGTCTAGTTGCCATTCTCGATGCGGATAAGGAAGGCTTCCTCCGTAATGAGCGGGGTCTCATCCAGACTATCGGTCGTGCAGCCCGTAATAGTGAGGGTCACGTGATCATGTATGCGGACACCATGACCCAGTCTATGCAACGTGCGATTGATGAAACGGCCCGCCGTCGTCAGATTCAGATGGCCTATAATGAAGAGCGTGGCATTGTCCCACAAACCATCAAGAAGGAAATCCGTGACCTGATCTCTGTTACCAAGGCTGTGGCCAAGGAAGAGGATAAGGAAGTGGATATTACTAGTCTCAACCGCCAAGAGCGTAAGGAACTGGTCAAGAAACTGCAAGGCCAAATGCAAGAAGCCGTCGAAGTGCTTGATTTCGAATTGGCAGCACAGATCCGCGATATGATGTTGGAAGTGAAGGCCTTGGATTAGATAGGATAAAACGAATGAAGGTTATCATTAAAACAATGGAAACTCCTGAAGAGATAGAAGGCAAGTCCCTCGTTCACTGGCAAACGTGGAGAGAGGCTTATGACAATCTTTTACCCGCGGAATATCAGGAGACGATGACATTAGATAGATGTCGTTTCTTTAGTCAAAAGTATCCAGAAAATACCTTGATTGCGATGGATGGAAAGAAGGTCGTTGGATTTATCAGCTATGGAAATTTTTATGATGAAGCCATTCAAGCTGGTGAAATCATCGCCTTATATGTTTTAAAAGATTACTATGGAAAAGGTGTGAGTAAACAGTTAATGCATGCTGCATTTGCCGTTCTCGATCATTTCTCTGAGATTTATTTATGGGTGTTGAAAGATAATAAGCGAGCTATTGCTTTCTATCAAAAAATGGGTTTTACTTTTGATGGTCAAGAAAAAATACTTGAACTTGGAAAACCTGTTAAGGAGTTGCGGATGATGTGTTCTTCAAATAATAATTCCTAAAGGACCTATCTATCAATCTTTGAATCATTATCAATTAATCAAGTAAAAAAATAAAAGAGATAGAATGAACTAAAGAAATGAAGGAGAAGACGAATGAAGATTTTAGTGATCAATGGGCACCCTGATCCAGAAAGTTACTGTCAGGCTATTTTTCAAACCATTGTCGAAACAATTGACTCAAATCGCCACGAGCTTAAAGTGATTAATCTTAATGAAGAGGACTTTGATCCGGTTCTTCGCTATGGCTACCGAAAGCGAATGGAGGAAGATCCTTTTATTCTTCGTTCCCAAGAATTAATCCAGTGGGCGGATCACCTGATCTTTGTCTATCCCATCTGGTGGAGTAGTATGCCGAGCCTCATGAAGGGCTGGATCGACCGGGTCTTTACACCGGGGATTGCCTACTCGGCCAATGACCAGGGAAGCTTTATCTGGAATTACCTTAGAGGCAAGCAATTCAAGAAGTTGCTTAAAGGCAAAACAGCCAGTATTTATGCGACCTCCATGGCCCCCACTTGGTGGTATAAGATCTTTTCAGGCCCTCTCAACATTCCAGATAGTTATGGCATTTCTGTTTTGAAAAATGCCGTCTTGAACCACTGTGGGATTAAAACCAAGCGCGTCTGCATCTTAGGAGAAGTCGGTCGCGATGTGAATACCGCTAGCATGCGGGAACAGCATCTCCAAAAGGTCGCAGAAGAAGTGAAAAAACTTTGATCCTGTTCTTGTCTTTGTTGGGTGAGTTTAGGTAAGAAGTTGTATTCTAAACGGATGTTGGATAAAATAGGAATAAAATCTATAGGAAATAGGGTAAATAAATATGTTTCTATTTATGTATATGATCTATGTCATCTATTCCATTTCACAACTGAAAAGAGAAGATAAAACGGTCTCTCTTTTTACGAAGATTGTCGTTTATAGTTTATTGGTTTTATCATTGGTTAAGATCTATTTCGGCTTAGTGGCATTTATATTTTCCCCTTTACCACTAATTGGTTCTATAGTTTCTTTTGCTCTTGGCGGTATGAGACTCGTTCTTAGAATAGTTATAGCTCTTAGCTTACTTTTATTATCGCTAAGTCTATTTTTAGATAGTAAAAAAAATGATCCGGATGCGCCTCTAATTGATCATTGGCTCCGGTTAGGTTATCATTTTCTGTTGATGTTTCTTTAGGAGATCCAGTTTAATCCAATTATTACGAAGGGGAGACCTAACATGAGAAAGTATTTGAACATGTTTCGGATCCTGTATCTGATTCTGTTGCTTTTTGTTCTTGTGAACTTTATATTGAGCTTCTATGGTTATGCCTTTACACCACTTCTTTGGAATCCCTGGCTGTATCTAGGAGCTGTGACGGCTTTTAGTCACATCTGGTATCGCTTCTATCGAAAACATGCTCCAAATTGGAAGAACCTTGTTAGTGTTCTTTTGGGTCTCTTTGCTATGGTGATCCTAGTATTATTCATTGTGTTGTTCTTTACCTTTGATGGTCATGGTCTGGTAACGATTCACTCAGAGTATTATTTAAAAGAGAAGTCAATTGTCTTTCAGAGAGGTTCCCTTTTAGATGCCTTTGATGAATACTATGAGCTGGTAAATCCCTTTGTGATGAAGAAAGAGGTAAAGAAAAAAGTTTATTTTGATTAATTGTTACCATCATAGAAAGGAAATTTATGTCACGCGCAACATCTACTGTACTTACCAATCTTTGTTTGGTGGAAGATCCTAAAAATGGAAAAGTAGTCCTCCAATACCGCTCGCCAGAGCGTTACAAAAAATGGTCTGGCTATGCCTTTCCTGGAGGTCATATCGAGGAAGGAGAAAGTCTTGCAGAATCCGTCATTCGTGAAGTTTACGAAGAGACAGGACTGACAATTGCAGATCCAAAACTCGTCGCAGTCAAAGACTGGCCCCTAGACGATGGAGGTCGCTATATTGTCTTTTGCTATAAGGCAACAAGATTCTCAGGCCAGCTCAGATCATCTGAAGAAGGAGAAGTTTCTTGGGTTGAGAAAGACCAATTAGATCAGTTGGACTTGTCCTACGACATGCTTCCTCTGCTGGAAGTGATGGAAGACCCAAATTTGTCTGAGTTCTATTATCGCAAACGGACAGAAGATGATTGGGAAAAATTAAGATTTTAAGCAAAGGAGGCTGGGACAAAAGTCCTAGCCTCTCAATTATTTTTGGATTGGCGAGCAAGACGCAGTGGTTGAGTGGGCTCTACTACGCTGATTTCATCAGCTTTTACAGCCCTACTCAACTGTGCGGAGGGGGGACGACGAAATCGAATTCTAACGAATTATCGATTTCTGTCCCACTCTCTTTTTTGCTTGTAAGGTAAAAGAAGTAAGAATATTCCATTCGCGCTTGAATCTGCTCAGAAAAAGTACTATAGTATAAGCATAAAATACAATTGTAATCTTTCATACTGTGAATAGAAAGAAGGCAAGATATGAAATTACAATTTAGAATCCTTATAGGAATTTGCTTCTTGATCGGTGCCTTAGTCTTTGCCTTTCAAAAGGAATGGTTGTACGCTTTGCTGTTGCTTTTAGTTGGGGCTTCTTACCTTTATAAAGGAGTGCGTCGATGAAGAGTGAGTGTTTAAACATCAAGGGGTTAAACGTTTGGTATAAAAAAGATAAGCCCATTATAAAAGATACGAATTTGTTTGTACCCAATCATTCTGTAGTAGGGTTGATTGGTCGAAATGGAGCAGGGAAGACAACCTTGCTAAAAGCTTTAAGTAGTGTCTTTGATCATCGGCAGTATGCAGTTGAGACTGTTACCATAGAAGACAAGGCAACCTCTTTTCATACGAATTTCTATAAGAGCCGTACCTATACAGTTTTTACTGAAAACAATAGTTTTTTAAACTGGGATTTTGTTCATTATTTTAATTTTGTCTGTCGTTTGTATCATCGAAAGAGAAATGAAACGTTATTGCAGGACCTGATCTCAGGCTTTCGTTTTGAAGAATTTCTCAACACCGATATCGGTAGTTTGTCAACGGGAAATAAGAAGAAAGTCTTCCTGATCACAGCTTTTTATCTCAAACCTTCCCTCCTTATTTTGGACGAACCATTTGATGGCCTTGATTTTGATGCGACAGAATTTCTATATGGTTTACTATTGCAGTATAAAGAAGAAGGCTCTATTCTGATGAGTTCGCATATAGCAGAGAGTATCGTTCGAGTCTGTGATACAGCTTATACTATTGAAGATGGTCACCTAGACGCGATCGAATCGAATTTAGAAGATTGGTTTCATGACGTCAATCGTCAGAGGGGGTAGAGCATGCTACTAGCAATTTTTAGAGATTTGGTATCCAAAAATCGGCTCTTCTTGTTCTTGACTTCCTTAGCCTTTGCTCTTTATTACCATCTTGTTGGGGCCAAATTTTCTACGAGCTTTCAAATCTTATTAATCAGTACGGCTATTGTCACTGCTCTATCAACCTTTCAATTGCTCTATTCCTACTTTTCGATGGACAGGGTCCAGGCCTATTACCAGCTCCCATTGTCTCTTAATCGTTTCAAGGGTTCTTTTCTGACGGTAACCTTTCTTCTCAATTTACTAGAGCGCGTGCTGTTATTGATCCTCTTTTTAGGAGTCAGGTTAGACCTGCTACAATCCTTTAAGCTCGTCCTCCTTTCTTTACTGGTGGTATTGAGTGTGTTTTATATCTTTATCCAGTTCAATACCAGGCCTAGTTTTCTAGGAGGAGTACTCATTTCTGTAACGACTGTTCTCACAGTATCTTCTTTATGGGTCCAACAAGTGTCCTATATGATCTTACTTTCAGCCTTCATTGCTGTCTTTATTTTTAAAAATGAGGACTTGATCGCGATTTCAAAACATGATCAGTTACTCGTCGCAAAGAGAAGAAGCGGCAATTATTTTTGGATTTCCTTGTTTCAAGAGCGCTATTTTTCCATCAATTTTGTCTTTACTCTCATCTTCCTCTTACTCATTCTGATACAGGATTATGAGGCTCCATTAAAAATCATCATTCTTTTAACAATTGCTTCTGTCAATACGCCATTAACCACTCTCATTTCTGTTGATAAAGATTTGATCGATCATGTCAAGTCCCTACCTAAGAGTCGGTTCTTTTACCTGATGTATTACCGTGTATTGCTGACTTATTTCTTAGCTGTGAATCTATTTGTTGCTCTATTATTAAAAATGGTGGTCATGCCTGACTTGGGGATTCTATTTTTACTAGGAGTCATGATTCTAGCAGTAGTGGAAGCTGTTTTGCACTTACTTATTGAAATCTATTTCCCTTTAAGAAAATGGAATTTAAAGAGGGAATGTTGGAAGCACCCACGAAAATACATTGTTCCTAGTATCGTCTTCTTACTTAGTTGGAGTCTCCTTTTCTGTTTCTAAGGAATTGCTCCTTCGCTTGTATCTAGATCTTAATTGTAGTATGATAGAGGAGTTGAAAAGATGCTAAAAAAGGTGGCAAGTATATGAAAGATTTTCACTTTGATGCAATTGCTGCATTTGAAAATTACGAAATCGAAAAGATGAGAGATGGCCATGTAGTGGTGACAACCAAGGTCGTGGAATCATCGCTCAATTATTATGGAAATGCGCATGGAGGCTATCTCTTTACCCTGTGTGACCAAATCAGTGGTTTGGTCGTGGTTTCTCAGGGGGTCGATGGTGTGACCTTGCAATCCTCGATTAATTACTTGAAAGCAGGGCGCCCAGGAGATGTCCTCACGATTCACGGGGAATGTGTCCACAGTGGACGGACGACTCGAGTTGTGGATGTGGATATTACCAATCAAGAAGGTGTCAATGTCTGCAAGGCAACCTTTACGATGTTTGTTACGGGAGTGAGAGATGAATCCGCACAAGTACGCATTTAAAAATTATATTTTTGATTTTTATGGAACCTTGGTCGACATCGAAACCGATGAGTCAAGTCCAGTTTTATGGGATACCATGGCTCAGATCTACCAATCCTACGGGGCAAGTTACACTGGAGAAGGTCTGCGCCTGCGTTATAGAGAGTTGGTGCAGCAAGCTGAAGAAGACTTGGCTAAGGAAAAACAAGTTACCTATCCTGAGATTGATCTGACGGTCATTTTTGTGCAATTGTATTTAGAAAGTCATCCTAGTGGAAACAGTGTTGCCCACCTCAAAGAGTGGGGACGTTTGATTGCACGGACTTTCCGTGTCCTTTCTCGCAAACGATTGGAGCTTTATCCTCACACGAAAGAAGTATTAGAGGATATGAAAGCTACAGGTTGTCGGATCTATCTCTTATCCAATGCCCAAGCAGAATTTACCAATCCTGAGATTGATTTAGTAGGCTTGAGAGAACTTTTCCATGCCATTTACTTGTCATCAGGTGCAGGCATTCGCAAACCTCAGCCAGAGTTCCTCTTGGAAGTCATCAAAGAACACCAGTTGAACCCTGAGAAAACGGTTATGGTGGGGAATGACTTTACAACAGATGTCGCCGTGGCCCAAAGTATCGGTATGGAGAGTATCTTGATCAATACCTTCCCATACTCTGATGCTGAACTTCGTGAGAAGAATCAAGCAGGCGTGCGCGTGATTCGAGATATTCAAGAATTGCAGGAAGATTGAAAGATATCATCTATGTAAGGAGGTAAAGTTGCCTCCTTTTTATACAGTCTAGCAGGATTTGTCAAATTTTTGCTTTCATGGTATACTATGAAAGTTAATTTGAATAAGGAGATAGAAATGAATAACTTACCAAACTGTCCAAAATGTAACTCTGAATATGTCTATGAAGATGGAGCGCTCCTGGTGTGCCCAGAGTGTGCTTATGAATGGAACCCAGCTGAGGTCGAAGAAGAGGGTGTCGTAGCGATTGACGCCAACGGAAACAAATTGGCTGATGGCGATACGGTGACCTTGATCAAAGATTTGAAAGTCAAGGGTGCACCAAAGGATTTGAAACAAGGAACGCGCGTGAAAAACATCCGTATCGTAGAAGGCGATCATAACATCGATTGTAAGATTGATGGCTTTGGCGCAATGAAACTCAAATCAGAATTTGTGAAGAAGATCTAAAGATATGAAGAAGGGCCTAGCCCCTTTTCTTTCAGGAGAATACTATGAAATTCAAACTATTGTTTAGCTATCGTTTTCTATTGTTTATCTTAAGTGTGCTTGGCGTTTATCTGCAACTGACCAAGCATGGTGGCTTTGGTATGATGCTTTATTACACTATTTTATCCAACATGTTGGTCATGTTTTTCATGGGAGACATGGTTTGGCGCATGCTTCGTGGTCGTTCGACCCAGACCCAAGGCTACCTTCGCATGAAGGGGGCGGTGACCATGGCTATTATGATTACCTTTGTTATCTACCACTTTATGTTGGCGCCTCTTGCGACACCTGAGAAGTTTTATCGTTTGGAAAACTTCCTTTGTCATTACATTGTTCCTTTGATGTTCTTCTTTGATACCCTAGTGATTGATAAAGCTAAGCAATACCGTAAGCTCGATCCTTTCCTTTGGACCTTGATTCCCCTTGCTTATATGCTCTTTGCCCTTCTCAATGGTTTGGTCCTGAAGTGGCCGATTCCAGGTGCAAAAGATAGTCCTTTTGCTTATTTCTTTATCAATGTCAATAAATACGGCTGGGCCTTTGTTGGCAAATGGGTGGTGATCATCTTTATCGCCTATCTCTTGGCTGGCTATGTGCTCTATGGGATCAAAATTATCAAGCGAAAATAGGCTGTTTTCAGTAAAAAACGAACATTATTCAGACGAAAAGTCATATTTTTAAATTTTTTTGAAAAATGTTGAGTTTTTTCTTGCATGTCGTTTGAAACTGTGATATAGTTATCTCAATTAAATAAATCCTTTAATCCTGTCCCGTGAGGCAGGCAAGGAGACTGTGAAAAACAATGGCTAGGACCATAGGGTGAGACTCTATCCTCTTAGACCATTCATTTGCTGAACCTCCTTGAAAAAGGAGGTTTTTCTTTTACAACTAAGGAGGACTGAATGAAAACCAAAGAAGTCGTTGATGATTTGACGATGAAGCGGGCCATTACCCGCATCACCTACGAAATCATTGAACGAAACAAAGATTTAAGCCAGATTGTGCTGGTGGGGATCAAGACGCGCGGTGTTTACATCGCTCGCCGGATCCAAGAACGCCTCTCTCAGCTGGAACAAATCGATGTCCCTGTAGCAGAACTAGATACCAAGCCTTTCCGAGATGACATGAAGGCGACAGAAGATACAACGGTCTTACCAGTTGATATCGCTCATAGAGAAGTCATTTTGATCGATGATGTCCTCTATACAGGTCGCACGATTCGCGCTGCCATTGACAATCTGGTCAGTCACGGTCGTCCTGCTCGAGTGAGTCTGGCGGTTCTAGTCGACCGTGGGCATCGGGAGTTGCCGATTCGTCCGGACTTTGTTGGGAAAAATATCCCGACAAGTAAGTCAGAGGAAATCATTGTCGAGATGGTGGAGCTAGATGGTCAAGACCGCGTCCTCATCAAAGAAGCTTAAACAAATCGTAAATTTTTTGTATTCACATTATAAAAGGAGAATCAACATGTCTGAAAATCAAATCGCTCTTAAAAACCTTGTCTCAATGGAAACTCTTACCAATGAAGAAGTAATGGCATTGATCAAACGTGGGATTGAGTTCAAAAACGGAGCTAAAGCAACCTACGAAGATCAACACATCATCTCAAACCTTTTCTTTGAACCTTCAACTCGTACCCACAAAGCCTTTGAAGTGGCAGAGTTGAAATTGGGATGTGATCTCCTTGACTTTGATGTGAAGACAAGCTCTGTGAACAAAGGGGAAACACTTTACGATACCATCTTGACCATGTCAGCTCTTGGTGTAGATGTCTGTGTCATCCGTCACCCTGAAGTGGACTACTACAAAGAATTGGTTGAAAGCCCAACGATTACAGCTTCTATCGTCAATGGTGGGGACGGTTCAGGTCAACACCCAAGCCAAAGCTTGCTTGATTTGATGACCATCTACCAAGAATTCGGTCACTTTGATGGCTTGAAAGTTTGTATCGCTGGGGACTTGGATCACTCACGTGTGGCTAAATCAAATATGCAAATCTTGAAACGTTTGGGAGCAACCCTCTACTTTGCAGGTCCAGACGAATGGAGAAGTGCGGAATTTGAAGACTATGGAACCTTCGTCACTATCGATGAAGTCATTGAAGAAGTGGATGTGATGATGTTCTTGCGTGTGCAACACGAACGTCATGATTACGAATCACTCTTCTCTAAAGAAAACTACCACCGTCTTCATGGTTTGACACAAGAACGTTATGACCGTATGAAAGATACTGCGATCTTGATGCACCCAGCACCAGTCAACCGTGACGTTGAAATTGCGGACCACTTGGTAGAAGCTCCTAAATCACGCATCGTAGAACAAATGACCAATGGTGTCTTTGTCCGTATGGCCATCATTGAAGCCGTTCTTAAAGGTCGCGGAGCAAAATAAAATAACTGTAATTCATTGAAAGGAAAGAAAGAGGACAGAGTAGATCGCTACATGGAATCTGACTTTCCTTTTTTTGAGGAACTGTGATAAAATTGGATTAGTATAATAGAAGGGAGGGGTTCAATGAAACGATTATTGGTCCTAGAGGATGGGACTGTATTTGAAGGAGAAGCCTTTGGTGCAGACCTATATGTGACTGGTGAGTTGGCCTTTACCACAGCCATGACAGGTTATCAAGAATTGCTTACGGATCAGGCTTTTAGTGGCCAGATTCTCTCCTTTACCTTCCCGGTTATTGGCGCAGCAGGGATCAATCGGGATGATTCTGAATCCATTACACCCACTTGTTTAGCGGTAGTGGTTCAGCATCTGGTGGAGATGCCGAGCAATTGGCGGCAGCAGATGACCTTGGATGAGTTCTTGAAGCGAAAAAAAATCCCTGGTATTGTAGGTATTGATACCCGCCAGGTGGCAAAAATTGTCCGCAAGTATGGACGAATGAAGGCAACTGTTATTAACAAGGGGGATTCGATCGAGCATATCTTGGATCAGTTGCGAGCGACAGTCCTTCCAAAAGACCAAGTGCGTCAAGTCTCGACCAAAACGGCTTATGCTGTACCTGGTTTTGGAAAGAGTATTGCCTTGATTGATCTAGGGGTCAAGCACTCTGTCTTACGCCAGCTGAGTCAAAGGGACTGTAATGTGACAGTCTATCCCTATGATATCTCTTATGATGAACTGATGGAGCAGCAACCAGATGGGGTTATTTTATCCAGTGGGCCAGGCGACCCCCATCAGGTAAAAAAACTCTGCCGCTTGATCAAAAAGCTCAATGGTCAGATTCCGATCTGGGGTATGGGCTTGGGAGCTCAGTTGTTGGCACAAGCTTACGGCGCGGAGCTGGCCCCTATGGAAGTCGGACATTTCGGCTTGAACATACCTGTGCGTGAAATTGCGACAGGAAAAATCGAGATAACCAGTCAAAATCACTTGTATAGTATAGCGAGGGACAGTCTGCCCCATGATTTATTGGTCACACATGAAAATGTCAATGACCATAGTATTGAAGCTTTTCGTCATCGTTACCAACCAATTTTAGGGGTCCAATTCCAAGTAGATGCTAGTCCAGGTCCAAGAGAAAATCTCTATTTTTACGATGAATTTTTAGAGTTGATTGATGCTAAAATTCACGAAAGTAGAAGGGAGAAGGAATGATGAAACAAAACCAGAAATTGCTTCTCCTGTGTGGAGATTCTTATCAGGATATTAGCCTTTTGGCTGCGGTAAATGAAGCACAAAAACTCAATGCCAAGGATGGGAATGCTCTGGTCCTTTATCTGGGCGAAGAAAATGCTATCACCAAAGAAACTGCAGATATGGTTGTAGTTAGTAAGCTCAAGCTGGATGCTCTTAGGACGACTCTTCTTTCTTATACTGGATCTCGCTTGCTCCTAGTTTTTGCGGATAAACAGATTTTGAATCTCTTGTTTCGTTTGGAAGAAACTGGATTTTTCAAAGAAGCATCGATCATGATTGTCGGGCCAAGCCTCCAACGCTACCGTACTTTTTACCAACAGGCAGATCAACGACGTCTCTTTCAAGAGCTGGGCTATCAGGTACCGGCTTCGTCACTGGTTGGTTCGGTTCGAGAAGCTATCGAGTTTTCTGAAGGCATTCAATTTCCTATTATGATCTGGCCGGTAGCGAGTAAGCAAGGGCAAGGGCGAAAGATTGCTCATAACCTGGATGATTTATGCGAAGCTGTAGAAATGGGACTTTCGGTCTCTCCAAGTCAGCAGTGTTTGCTGGAGTTTTCGACCTATGGCTTTAAGGAACTGGATTTTGTAGTCATGCGGGATCGTGAAGACAATCACTACCTGGCGGCCTCTATTGAAAGCATTGATCCTGTTGGGATCCACTCCAGTGACTCTTACCAATTCATGCCAGCGGTCACTCTGACTGACCGGGAGTTTCAAAATCTTCGTGAAGCGGCGATCCACATCAGTCGCTATCTGAAGCTGACAGGAGCCATTTCCATTAAGTTTGCCTTGGATCCGACTAGCTATGCTTTTTATATCTTAGAGGTTAATCCATTTGCTTCAGATAGTATCTCGATGGCCTCTATGGGCTTGGGCTATTCCTTGTTTGAGCAAGGAGTACAGCTACAATTAGGGCGATCTCTCGAGCATTTGCCTCATCCCCTATTAAAAGATCTAAAGGCCGTTTACGAACCGAGTTTGGACTATATCTTCTTTAAGATTCCGATTTTTTCTGATGCTGCTAAAAATGCCCGCCTCAATACCCAAATTCACTCTTATGGGGCAGTTTATGGGTTTGGGAAGAGAATCGATGAAGCTTATCAACAAGCCCTAGAAACCATTAAAGATAAGTACTTGCTGACCGTTTTTCCTGAAGAAATGAGCGATGATGAATTAATCCAGAAAATTGCTCGTCATATGCCCCACCGGCTCTTCTATATCTTAGAAGCTTTGAAACGTGGTTTTGAGTTTGAGGAACTCTTGGATTTGAGTAAATTAGCACCTGTCTATTTGCAGGTCCTAGCCAATCTTGTAGCAATGGAAAAAGAAGCAGAAGTTGCAACCGGTCCAGCCTTCCTTCCGGTTGAGCCATCAGCTGGCTTATATGAGGTCAAAGCGGGCGCATCCTATTATCTGACCCAAAACGGAACCAATGAATCATTGGGTTTGGACGCTGCTTGTGTCTTGGTGGATGATCTAGAAATCTGCGATGAGCGTTTTTACCAAAAGGTGAGAAAGCAGGTGAAAGAGCTGAAAGAAAAAGGACAACAGGTGATCTTACTCACGAATCGTCCTTTTACAGAATCTTTGGCAGATAAAGTCTATTATCTTTCTATCAATGAGACAAGCCTTCGCCTGATTCAGACCATTGATCAGGTCAAAGAAATTGTCAAGCTTTCTAATCTACAATAAAGGATCCGGACAATCAATCCGAATCCTTTTTTGTTTCTTATTTTTTGGTCACAATACCGATAATGGTATCAACTGCGCGTTCCATGGTTTGGAGGCTTACGTATTCAAAGCGACCATGCATATTTTCACCACCGGCAAAGATATTTGGTGTTGGAATCCCCATAAAGGAAATTTTAGATCCATCTGTACCACCGCGAATAGGTTCAATGATTGGAGTGATTCCAAGATCTTCCATGACTTCCTTAGCAAGGGTGATTGGTGTCATATCTTTTTCAATCACTTGCTTCATGTTGTAATACTGATCTTTGAGGGTGAGGAGAACGCGTTCGCTACCGAGCTCCGCATTCATCTGATCGGCAATAGATTTCATAAGGTCTTTGCGTTTCTCAAAGCTTTCAGTTTCAAAGTCCCGAATGATGTAGCTGGCACTTGCTTCCTCGACAGTTCCATCGATGTTCATCAAGTGGTAGAAGCCTTCATAGCCTTCGGTTAATTCTGGACGTGCTCCTTCAGGGAGTTTGTTATGGAAATCAATGGCCAATTGAAGAGCGTTGATCATTTGACCTTTGGCTGTACCTGGGTGGACATTGCGTCCTTTGAAGGTAATTTCAGCCCCAGCTGCTGAGAAGGTTTCGTATTGAAGCTCTCCGAGAGGACCACCATCAACAGTATAGGCAAAGTCTACATCAAAATCCTCTGCATCAAATTGATCTGCACCGACTCCAATTTCTTCATCGGGACCAAAGCCGACACGGATTTCTCCATGTTTGATTTCAGGATGAGCTGTCAGGTATTCAATAGCTGTCATGATTTCAGCGATACCTGACTTATCATCTGCACCCAGAAGGGTAGTACCGTCAGTCGTGATCAAGGTTTGTCCCTTGTAGTTGTTCAAATGGGCAAAATCGGCTGGATCGAGTGTGAAACCAGAGTCACCAAGGGCAATGACACCCCCATCATAATTCTCAACGATTTGAGGATTGACATTTTCGGCATTGAAGTCAGCGGTATCCATGTGAGAAATAAATCCAATCTTGCGTGTAAAGCTTGGATCATTGGCTGGAAGTGTTCCAATAGCATAGCCGTTTGGTAAATAGTAGACGTTTTGAAGGCCCACGCGTTTCATTTCAGGGATCAAGACGTTTGTTGCAAAATCAACTTGTGATTGGGTACTTGGAGTGGTTGTAGAATTTTCGTCTGAACGTGTGTTAACCTTTACATAGGTAATAAAACGGTCCAACAAATTTTGGTATTTCATGATCATTCTCCTTTTTCAGTTTCAATTAATTTGTGAATAGCATGGGCCACGCCATCCTCATCATTGGTCAGGGTGATGAAGTCTGCGATTTCTTTGACAGCAGCATTGCCATTTCCCATAGCGACGCTGTAACCAGCAAAACGTAGCATTTCAAGGTCATTATTGGCATCTCCAAGAGCCATGACCTGGTCTCTCCTGTAGCCTAATGTTTGGCTTAATGCTTGAAGAGCAGAAGCCTTGCTCGCGCCTTTTGGCAGGATTTCAAACAGGATATCCTGTGAACGAACAGTGTTAAAATCGGCCTCTAATGCAGCCTCGTTCTGAGCTTGGAAGTCATCGATAGCAGAAGGATCTCCTACATACATGGCTTGAAAAATAGGAACAAGGTTGGGCAGATCCTCTTCAGAGACAGGTGTCGGTTTACTATTAACAATACCCGCATCCATCGTGACAAGTTCACTGGCTTCAGGTGCGACTACTAGGTAGTGATCCATGTCAAATAAGGTTAGCTGGACATCTGTATCTTCCGTCAAAACATGCAAGCGGTGCATATCCTCAAGGCTCAACTCTTCCTTGCCAATGATTTCCCAATTCTTAGTCGACAAGGTTGTACACCCGTTATTGATAATCATATAGTAGTTACCATCTGGAAGTCCAATCTCTTCAAAGATAGGACGGACCCCCGCTAAGGGGCGCCCCGTACAGATCACAATGTCATAGCCGGCTTCATGGGCCCGGTGAAGAGCTTCAATATTGCCTTTAGAGAGAGTCTTATCTTCATGCAAAAGAGTTCCATCCAAGTCAATCGCAATTAATTTAATCATTTGATTTCCTCCAAATCAAGAGGCACAAAGCCATCAATCACTTTTCCAATCACCCCAGGTTCCTCATCTAGTGGAATGATTTGATCACTATATTTCTTATTGAGGGAAACCAGTCGAATACCGTTGGCCTCACGAAAGACACGTTTGATCAACGTTTGCCCATCAAAATCAATGGCATAAATAGCCCCTGCCTGATCATAATAGGTTTGCTTGATTAACACAACAGCCCCTTTTTCGTATTTAGGCTCGAGGGAATCCGTATGAATCCAAAAAGCCAAATCGTAAGGAATCTTTTGATCAAACCAGACGATATCAGCTTGCTTTTGATTTTGGTAAGCTGCAAAAGAATCATAGACAGAATAAGAGTGGTATTGCTTTTCAATCTTCTGTCTTTCTTTCTGATGGGTCAAGAGACTCTTTCCATAAGAAAGAAGATTTTCTTGATTTCCTTCATCGAGCTGTTTGTATAATCGTTCAATCTCAGAATCAATGACAACAAAATCATTGCGTAATCGTGGGTCAATTTCAGCAACCGCTACCTGGAAAAAGGCTGCAATCTTCTCCAAATTTTCAGGAACGGGAAGAGAAGTTCCTTTTACATATCCAGTCAGGGTACTTGCAGGGATTCCAGTAATACGAGATAATTCGATCTGCTTTTTTCCTTGTTCTTTCAGTAATTCTCTGATTTTTTCCGATATAATCCGTAATGCCTCTTTGTCTTGAGGGCTTGCTTTTCCACGACCTCTGGCCAACGTACTCACCTCCTTGTATTTACCCTTACTATTATAATGAATTAAATCGAAAAAGTAAATAGAAATCCCTGAGAAATGCGAAAAAAGATGAATTTGATCTAAATCGGATTTTCATTTTAAATTTTATCAGATATTCCTTTACTTTTTGAGGAAAAAGATCTAAGATAAGAGCAAAGAGTTCATGGAGGTGAAGGCATGATTCGTACTGTTCAAGTCAAAGATGCTCCTCAAATCAGAGATTTATGTCACCAAGCATTGGGGTATGATTCGACCCTTGAGAAAGTAGCAGCTCAGATTGATAAATTTAATTCGCCGGATTCGGATCATTTTTGCTTTGTTTATGAAGAGGACCAAACAGGCCATATTCTTGGTTATGTGGAAGCAGAAGTCTATGAAAGTCTTTATAGTGACGCCGGGCTTAATGTTTTAGGTCTAGCGGTTTTTCCATCTGCTCAAGGACGTGGGATTGGTCGCCAATTGATGGAGCGAGTTGAAGATCTTGCCAAAAGCAAGCATTATGCTTTTATCCGTTTAAATTCTGCCTCTCATCGAAAAGAAGCGCATCTCTTTTACGAACGAATAGGTTATGAGGGAAATAAAACGCAGAAGCGATTTTTGAAAATAATGAATTAAGATAGGCAAAGGCCTATCTTTTTTGTTATAATGAAGAGTACGATTAAATTGACTAGGAAGATGATTATGCCAAATTTTGAAGAATTAAAAAAACGACAAGAGAAGATTCGGAACTTCTCGATCATCGCCCATATTGACCATGGAAAGTCAACCTTGGCCGATCGAATTTTAGAAAAAACCGAAACCGTATCTAGTCGAGAGATGCAAGCCCAACTTTTAGATAGTATGGACCTGGAACGGGAACGTGGGATTACCATTAAGCTGAATGCTATCGAATTGAACTACACGGCTAAAGATGGGGAAACCTATATCTTCCACTTGATTGACACACCAGGACACGTGGACTTTACCTATGAGGTTTCGCGGTCGCTCGCTGCCTGTGAGGGTGCCATTCTCGTAGTAGATGCCGCTCAAGGGATTGAAGCCCAGACTCTAGCCAATGTTTACCTTGCTTTGGACAATGATTTGGAAATCCTGCCAGTCATTAATAAGATTGACTTGCCAGCTGCAGATCCAGAACGGGTGCGCACAGAAGTAGAAGATGTCATCGGTCTGGATGCCAGTGAAGCTGTCCTAGCCTCTGCCAAGGCTGGTATCGGGATTGAAGAAATTTTGGAGCAGATCGTTGAGAAAGTTCCAGCACCGACGGGTGATGTTGAAGCCCCTCTTCAAGCCTTGATCTTTGACTCTGTATATGATGCCTATCGTGGGGTAATCCTTCAGGTCCGAGTGGTCAATGGAATGGTCAAACCAGGCGATAAGATCCAACTCATGAGCAATGGTAAGACATTTGATGTCACCGAGGTTGGTATTTTTACTCCTAAAGCAGTTGGACGCGATTT
Source organism: Streptococcus sp. 210928-DFI.4.42 (assembly GCF_020554365.1). Lineage (NCBI taxonomy): Bacteria > Bacillati > Bacillota > Bacilli > Lactobacillales > Streptococcaceae > Streptococcus > Streptococcus sp. 210928-DFI.4.42. Next base: position 1,163 of record NZ_JAJCHF010000022.1, on the reverse strand, counting down.
CCTTGCAACTGGAGACGTTGGCTATATAGCGGCCTCTATCAAGACCGTTGCGGATACCCGTGTCGGGGATACGGTGACCCTAGCTTCCAATCCGGCAAGTGAGCCACTACATGGATACAAGCAAATGAACCCAATGGTTTTTGCTGGTCTTTACCCAATTGAATCTAACAAATACAATGATCTTCGTGAAGCTTTGGAAAAATTGCAATTGAATGATGCCAGTCTTCAATTTGAACCGGAAACTTCTCAAGCCCTCGGTTTTGGTTTCCGTTGTGGTTTCTTGGGACTTCTTCATATGGACGTTATCCAAGAGCGCTTGGAACGTGAGTTCAACATTGACTTGATCATGACAGCGCCGTCTGTTATTTACAAGGTCAATTTGACAGATGGAGAAGCACTGGATGTCTCCAACCCTTCTGAGTTTCCAGATCCAACCAAGATCGCTTCGATCGAAGAACCGTATGTAAAAGCCCAAATCATGGTGCCGCAAGAGTTTGTCGGGGCTGTCATGGAACTGGCCCAACGCAAACGTGGGGATTTTGTGACCATGGATTACATCGATGAAAATCGGGTTAATGTCATCTATCAAATTCCCCTGGCAGAAATTGTCTTTGATTTTTTTGATAAATTAAAATCCTCTACTCGTGGCTATGCGAGCTTTGACTATGAGTTGTCTGAATACCGTCCTTCTAAATTGGTTAAAATGGATATCCTTCTCAATGGCGATACCGTCGATGCCCTCAGCTTTATCGTTCACAAGGACTTTGCCTATGAACGTGGTAAGTTGATCGTTGAGAAACTCAAGAAAATTATCCCTCGTCAACAGTTTGAAGTGCCTATCCAAGCAGCCATCGGTCATAAGATCGTGGCCCGTACAGATATCAAGGCCCTTCGTAAGAACGTCTTGGCCAAGTGTTATGGTGGGGACGTCTCACGGAAACGCAAGCTTCTTGAAAAACAAAAAGCTGGTAAGAAACGGATGAAGGCCATTGGATCCGTAGAAGTACCACAGGAAGCCTTCTTATCTGTCTTGTCAATGGATGAAGAATAACAATTAGAGAGTGGGACAGAAATCGGTAATTCGTTAGAATTCGATTTCGTCGTCCCGCCTCCGCACAGTTGAGTAGGGCTGTAAAAGCTGATGAAATCAGCGTAGTAGAGCC
>NZ_JAJCHF010000021.1:0-35856 GCF_020554365.1 Streptococcus sp. 210928-DFI.4.42 | reverse complement strand
AGTCTTTTAAGAATTGATATGTTTTTCTGGACTCTTCAAATTCTAAACTGATTCCTTGAATTTTTTCTTGGGTCCAGCTTTGAATATTTAATAACTTAATTTGTTCAAAACCATTAATAAAGTTTGTCATTTTTGACAAATAGTGATTATTTTGTAGAGAATAATTATTAGTTGATTTAGTCATTAACTTTCCAGGAATTTGTGATAGAAAAATCGTTATACTCGACAATAAAAGAAAGACTAATGCTAATCGCCATTCTATATAGATAATAGCAACCACACTCATGATAAGGCTCCCTAAATTTGCAATTAGAGAGATTTTAGGGATTAATAAATTTTCTTGAATAAGATCACTGTTTTTGGTGATATTATTTAAGAAATCTGAATGGTTACGGTTGTCAATTTGATTAAATTCACGCGATAAATAATGTAATAAGAGACTCCTTTTTAGATCTAAAATAACTTTTTTTACATATTGGTTTTTAAAATAGGAATAGAAACAAGAAATCAAGAACCACAGTAAAATCGAACCTACAGAAATAGTGATATGAAAGAGTAATCCACTATTTGAATTAGATATACTATCAAGTATTCTTCCTAATTGGAGAGAGAAGAATGTCATTAAAAGAGCACTTGTCAGACTTAATAAAATAATCAAGAAATATAGTAATTTATATTGTTTCATAATCTGGTTCATATCTTACTCCTTAAGTAACTCTGATGAGAATATTATAATCCAAATATGAAAATCAGAAACAAACCTCCCGTATTTGGGACGCACTGAATAGTTTACACTAAATATAAAAAAATTATAAAATAATTATTTTTTAAAATAAGAGGAGAACTCATATTTTTATTTATACTCAATGAAAATCAAAGAGCAAACTAGTAAACTAGCCGCAGGTTGCTCAAAACACTGTTTTAAGGTTGAAATGGAACTGACGTAGTCAGTATCCTAAATTAGAACGACTGGAATTGGGCTAAAAATTTCAAAACAAATTGTTGATTTGCATCAGGGCTCTATTTCGTTTGCTAGTGTCCAAAATGAATTCTTTGAAAGTATCATTTCACTTCCGATTTTCAACATTACCAATTAGATAAAAAAATGGAGAAGAACCATTAGAGTCTTCTCCATTTTATTCATCTTTTCTTCCACTTATACCCTGTCTAGAAAAAATAATACACTATTATTATTTTACATTAACAATATCACTGTTCAACAGGTAAGAAATTCCCTACAATAATCCCTACAATTCTAGGATCTTCATCATACGAAAGAAAAATATCTCGATATTTTGGATTGATAGAAACTAACCGTAAGCCCTGTTCTTCCTGATAAACTCTTTTAATGTATGTCTGATTGTTGCAGACTACGGCATAAACTGCACCATCATAATCAAATCCTGTCTCACGAATGAGAGCCACAGAACCATTTTGATATTTGGGTTCCATTGAGTCACCAGAAATCCATGAGGCGAAATCGTGGGCTAGTTCTTCATCAAAATAGACAGTATCATAGTTTTGATCGTTATACACCGATGAACCGATACCAGCAGACATTTGTTCGTAAACATGGTATTCGTATAGTTTTTCTGACATTGAAATAATGTTCTTACATTTTTCTTTTTGAACTAGGCCTCTGACATAACTAAGTGCATTATTCTTACCTTCATCCGATAAAGTATTATATAGTCGGACGATTTCGATCTCTGTAAAAAAACCTTTCGGTACGTTTAGAATCTGCTCTAGTTGTTGCACTTTTTCTCTAGATGGTTGTTTTACTCCACGTTCCCATGCGGAATAGGCTTGATAGCTGACTCCCAACTGATCAGCAATATCTTTTTGAGTCATTTTTAGCTCTTTTCTTCGAGCCTTTAGTTTTTCTGGTTGATACATCACTTACCTCACATTAACAGTAGTTTCAATTCAGCTTTTTGTTTTGCTTCTTTGTCTGTTAGCTTATTTTTATCCCAAACATAAGCTATAGATTTTCCTTTATCATAGATGAGCCATACTTTTAGATTGTCATGACAATTCTTAATTGTCTTCCAATTATCCTGATTTAAAAGTTCAGGTAACTCTTGGCTAGTAACGAAGCCTTTTTTAATTACTGATTGCTCAATCTTATTGATTAGAGAAGTCTGATAGTTGTTGAATTCCTTTATAATCTGATCTTTGACACCGTGAAACAAAAGGAGTAGTGTGGCATTTTGTCCATCAATATAAGCATCGATAGCCTGCCTAATGGTATTTTCTTTTTCAGGATAATATTCTCTAAGAAGATCTAAAAGGCGAAAGAACAATGCCTGTTTTGAGACATCGAGGCTACTTTGAATGTGTTGAAAGGTGTCGCAACTATAATAAATCTTTGACAACAAAACAATGTCAGGCATTAATACTACAGCAGAAAAAATATTCGCTTCTCGCTCTAATAGGTTCTCCTGATTATCAATAGATTCAGTAAAATAATTTCCTTCATGCTCTAGGATAAAATGTCCCAGTTCATGACATAGAGTAAAATTTTGCTTTACAATTGGATTATCCTTTTCATAGGAAAAACTAATTCCTAATTCATCGATAACAGTTAATCCTTCAATCTTACGATTAGAGAAGTGGTGACTAATCACTTGAATCTGATATTCTTGAATACAGTGTTGAAAGAAGTAGTTGAAATTATAATTTAGTAATGAAATGTCATGATCTTTCATATACTGGTATAACACATGTTTTGTAGACTTACTTATTCTTGTATACAATTCATCCAAAGAATGATACCTCCTTTAAGTATTATTTACAAAACTAAACCGAATGGGTTGAGTTTATTATATAAAAATAGTGGACAGATGTCCACTAAAAGTTTTATTAAGAAAAAAAAAAATAAAAATAGAATCTCAGACTGTGTTTTCAGAATTCACTGTGAGTACCTCTTTATAAAAAAATTCAACAAAAGGCGTTACATTCAAATCTTTTTTAAAAGTATTTTCAATTATATATTGGTTTTCATTATTTACACTTTTTTCCTGAATACCAAAATAATTTTTTAAAACACCAAAGTTTTTTTCTTTGTTTTTAATGTCACTATTAAATATTTTTATTATATTTAATTTATCATTCTTATAATTTAAAATTTCACCTTGTAATAAAGAAAAAGCGACTTCTGGAATGTTTTCTATTTTTTGTGAAGTATTTATATAGCCCAATAAATCTTCTCTAATTGTTGAAAATGGTATGTTATCAGAAAATATACGATATTTTACGTAAAAATAACATCTTTTGGAAATATCTATTTCTTTTGTAACATCAATCCAAAATACATCATTATTTTTGTTATTCCTATCTCTAGATAATATCATATTTATCTTATTTACAACTATTGAAGCTATATCCTGAAATTTTTGATCTGTTATTTTTAATAAAATACTGTGTAACAAAGTTTTAAGGTTTTCCAACTCTATATCAGTTTGGTTTATGTATTCTAAAAATTCTTCCGTATTTTCACCTAAACTATTTATAATCTCAATATCCTCGTACATTTTTATCAATTTATCTTCAGCTTCCTTGACGGATAAATTTTCTATATTATCATTTATAAAATACGATACTGGTCCTTGATCGAATCCTAAAGGTACACAACGTCCACCTCGAGCTTCAAAGAGAACTTTATTTATATTCTTATATTTTGTTTCATCTTTTTCATAAAATCCTTTCATTCTTACTTTCTTACTATTGCTATCGTAATTATTACGTAATTCATTATAATTTTGATAATCAAACAAGTACAAATATATGATTACTATTTGTTGACTTAATCTCACCCTCCCTTCTTTTTTTGAAATTTCGCTATCTAACAGGCTCTTAAATTGATTAATTTCTCTCAGTGTCAAATTACTATTTAAAAAATCTTTATCTAGAAAGTCATCTATATAAATATCATTAAAACTGTGATAATAATATTTATCTACAGTTCTTAACTGTTCTTTTAACGATGAAATATAATTTTTTAATACATTTTTAGAGTTTATAGCAACTGGAAGTTCAACTCTTTTATCAATTATTTTATTTAAAAATCTTAAAGATCTATCACTATCGATAGTTATTTTATCAAGATCTCCAACAAAAATAATTGGAATTTTCCCATGAATTACATTGAATAATTTATAAGCCTCTTTTTGCCTTTCAGAAGAGACTCTATCAAAATCATCGACTACTAAAACTACTTTTTTCTTTTTTTTACGTAACTTTCTATTAAATAAAAATATATAAAAACTATCAGATTTTAATTTCAATAACTCAAATGTTGATACTGTTAATGCCACAATTGTAAAAACTGATTTTAAGATAGGAATAAAGATATATTCTAAAAATTTAGATAATTCTTGAGATTTAATACAAGATGATATAAGATTATGAACTATTTTGGATAATCCCAAATTGAAGGTAGGGGTTAAAAGTAATGAGATCACAATAGAAATTATTACAAAAAACCATGCAAAAAAATTATACTTCGGAAATAGGACAGCAAAAGCTAATTCAAAAACGGATCTATCATTTTTTATTTCCCATAACTTTAAATATCTTACTTTCCATCTATTCTTTTTTAAATTTCCCTCGGAATCTTTCTCCGTATCTTTTAAAAAAGTTGTTTTCCCACTTCCCCAAATGCCATTAAGAAAAAATGTTTTATAATTTTTATTTTCATCCTTTTCAACAATCATATTACTAAATTGTTTTGTGGCAATAGAGGTGTCTATGTGATCGATTTTTGAATTCTTTTCTTTCATTTACTTGCTAATTCCTAAACGCTTTCTTTCGTTCTTCCATAAACTCAATCAATTCTTTTTTAAAGACGGTTTTTTCCTCATCAGTTAGACCTTTTGAATTCATACGGAATAACAATTCAATATTATCTAGTTCATCTGATTTTTCTTCTGAGTTCCCAACTAGATAATCAATTGATACATCAAGAATTTGTGCAATCTTGACTAAATTATCTTGTGTTGGTTTTTTAGCTCCACGTTCCCATGAAGCATAAGCTGGTTGCGAAATTCCTAGTTTTTCAGCTACATCGACTTGTGTAAGATGTGCTTGTTTTCTAAGGTTTTTTAATCGTTCCGAAAATTCCATTTTAAACCTCTAAAATTTTTTTGTATTAAATTCAAATAATCTCTTGACAAATATAACCAATGGTTATATAATATAAAATATAGCCGGAAGTTATATTGGTTTTAAAAATAATAACGCCTAACTATCGGCATTATGATCATTGACAATTAAATAAAAAGTGCGTCTGACAACCAGAGGACTGACTATCAAACTACACTAAACTTCGTACCTTTATTGTAATCTATTTGATAGGTAAAGTCAAGTCCGTTTTATGGTTGAAGTGAAGATATAAAACAAGTATTTGTGGGCTTCCACGCATTTCGGACTTTCGCACTTTTCCGAATAGTAAAGTGAACTGGCTTCGCCAAAGGGCGTAAGAGAATCCCTTGGGTATGATCATGACTACCTGAAGAGATTGGCTGGGAAAGCGATGGTAATTGACGCAAAGCACCTTGCTAAACGTTGCCACCGTGAAGGAGGGATCCTTCAACCAAATAACTTTTCTTTACTGCTGTCTATCTAATTAGATAGACCTACTCTCAAGCTACTAAGTTCTTTCCTTTTTTCACTTAGTAGCTTTTTTACTTATTACAATAAAGGAGAATGATATGACAAACTTTTTTCGCACTACAATGTAAACGACTCTATGATAACTATGAATTCACCTATGGTATGTTTAGTGAATCTGATAAACTACAGGCTAAACTTTATGCTCAAGCTCAAATAGATCTAGATCATCTGGCTCAAGATGCTCGTAGAAATGGCTATGCTCATGGGGATATTCAATTCTATAGTCGTATGTTTAAACGCAAACTTTTTACACACTATTACTCAAGAGTGAAGCAATTAGCTTAACTCTTTTTATTTTACACTCAGAAAGGAAAAACTTATGATCTCAGAAACACTTAAAATGAAACCAGAATTTATTGGCCCTGCTTACTACGAACGTTTAGGAAATGCTCCTAAATTTATTTTTGGAAAAGAAGGCAAATACCAACGTCACATTCTAAACAGCGCAGAGCACGGTGCCTTTCATGTCATCACACCAGCTTCTACAACAGTCTTTCCTGAAGATTCTCTAGTAGAGGCAGTTAACCCAATCTTTTTCCCAGACACTGCTTTAAATGGCAATAATGTTGCACCTTATCTCAATGTCTTTGCGGAAAAATTGGTACTTAAAAAATAAGAAATAAAAGGAGAAAATCACATGGCTAAAATTGGATTAAACTACGGAGAAAAACTACAAATTGCTGACAAAACTTATCGTGTCATTACAGATGGGCTGGATGTACCAGCAGTTCTTGGAAAACTGACTTTCCGAGGCATTGAGGGCCCTGATATCATCTTTGAAGTGGATCGCTCACAACGAAATCCTGATGGATCATTTGTACAAGTCAATACAGGTGAGATCCGTGGAATTGTCGTAGGGATTCACTCTTCTGTCCAGCACGAAACTCTCTTTTTCACGATCGCAGATATGTCTGAGTCTGAAATTGAGGACTTGGGAATTAAATACCGAGAAGAAATTGAATTGGAAGATATTGTTATCACGCATACCCACGTCAATCGTAATGATATCTATAAGCTCTTTGCTTCTAAAATCAAGAAAAAAGCTGGAGGTGCACCGACTAAAGAAAACAAACCAGTAGAAAATAAGAAGGAAAACTAGGGGGTGATGCAGTATGAAACTCTTTACCTATCGGGGAAAAAGAGTTCGAGTTTTTCATCGTAAACTAAAGGGAATCACATGGTTTATCTGGTGGTTTCCTTTTTTGTTGGCTATTAGTTACTACAGCTACTTACATCTAGAAGAATTAAAAGTCCATCCCTTACCTCAAGGATATTTTCTAGGAGCTGGACTTCTCTTTTCTTTAATCTTCTCTTGTTTTATCAATCGGGTTTGCTACAGGAAGATGCTCTTTTTTCAAAAGCTAAACAGCCTTCGAATTCTTTCTCGCTTTTTGCTAGAGAATAACCTCTATCTCGTTAAAAAGGTTAGACGTGAAAACAAGATCATTGAAAAAATCACCTTGCCTCAAGTGTATATCAAACAGTCTCGCTATAAGATTGAAGTGAGTTTCATCTTAGAAGGTAATAAATTTCAAGATCGCTTTTTAAACCTTGGAGCTACGCTTGAAGTCATGTTTAATGGGGACTTTCGTAATAAAACCTTTGATAATCGCTTTATCAAGTATGAAATTGCTATTAACCGAATTGATAGCCGAATCACCATCGATGAAGTAAAGGTCAAAGGATCCAAACTCCAGCTCATGAAAGATGTATCTTGGGATTATATCGAAGAACCTCATCTTCTCATTGGTGGTGGAACAGGTGGAGGAAAAACAGTTGTTCTCATGACCATAATCTATGCACTAGCTAAAGTCGGCTTTGTCGATATCTGTGATCCAAAGAATTCTGACCTGGCTGGATTAAAGAAAATTCCAGTCTTTCATGGTCGGGTATATACTAGTAAGGAAGATATCATTAACTGTTTTAAAGAGAGTGTAGAGTTCATGGAAAAACGCTATGAACGGATGTCTACTTCGCCAAAATTCCAAGCTGGAAAGAACTTTACTCATTATGACATGAAACCAAAATTCATTCTAGTAGACGAGTGGGCAGCGCTTATGGCAAAGATCGATCGTGACTATAGCCAACAGTCAGAACTAATGGAATATCTCTCTCAGTTAGTTTTAGAAGGCCGTCAAGCTGGAGTCTTTATCATCTTTGCTATGCAACGGCCCGATGGGGAATTTATCAAAACGGCTCTTCGGGATAACTTTATGAAGCGTCTCTCCGTCGGTCATTTAGAATCAACAGGATATGACATGATGTTTGGAGATGCCAATAAAACGAAAGAGTTCAAAAAGCTGGATGAAATTAATGGAGTCAAGGTCAAAGGGCGGGGCTATATCGCAAATAATGGTGAGTTGGCTGGTGAATTTTTCTCTCCTTATGTACCGCTTGATCAAGGCTTTTCCTTCTATGATGCCTACTCTAAAATTCCCATCATGGAGTTTGAAGGAATAGAATTCTCAGTGTTTGAAGAATATAAACCACCGCCTGAAAAAATTGATCCTATAGAGGAAGAGGAGTCTATAGAAAACGAACCAAACAAACGACCACTCAAGGAATTTGCGGACGAACAAAATCTTAAAATGCCAACCTTACGCAAGATTATCTATCTCTTAACAGAACAAGGGATCATCTTTGAACGGACTGTATCCGCTATTCTAGTGGATCCTTTTCAAGAAAAACTTCTTCTTGAAATCCTCGCTCAATTTGAAGAGGGAGGACGCAGATCTTATCCAAAAGCAGTTGAAGCGACGATTGTTCATCATGGCCTAGAGACTTCGGGCTACGGTCTGCGCCTGACCTGCGGTCAGGCTTGCCCTTGCCCTTGTCCTAGCCCATGATGAAACTTCAACCCCCGTTTTTCTAATAGGGGGGTTACATTTGGCAAAAACGCCAAGTCCACCCCTCCTCATTCCTTATGGGAGTTGAGTTTTCAATTTTTATGAAGTGTGTCACTTTCGTCAAAAAAGTGTGTCACTTTGTTAGAAAGAGGTGTTGCGATGAATGGACAAAATTAGTCCTTTTCATATTAAGAATTTCAGAAAACAAACAGGACTTAGTCAAAAAGCATTTGCACAAGCTGTTGATCTGCCTACAAGAACCTATCGCTCTTATGAAACAGGCGAAAGAGGACTGACGATTGATAAGTTTAGAGAACTAAAAGAAAGACTTGGTTACTATCAAGATTGCGATAAAACCAGTCTTCGGGCTCAGATCGACTATCTACGATTGACCTTTCCTAGATTAAAGGATTTAGATGCTTTCTGTGAAAACTTCCTTCACTGTCACCTAAGTGAATTTACAGACCAAGAAACCCGTCTCATGAACTATACCCACTTATGGCAACGAGGAAACATCTGGATTTTTGATTTCTTTGATAAGTCTGTGACAAATGATTACCAAACTTGTCTTCAACTATCCGGGCAAGGATGCCGTGAGCTGGAATTGCTTCTAGAAGACAAGGGAATTACTTGGCAGATCTTTCTTCAAAACATTCTTTATTCCTATGAAGATGCTCGGGTGAAGCGTCTCGATATCGCTCTAGATGAACTCTATAAGGGTTACGGTCACGAGGACGAACAAATTCAAATTCCCAAATTGATTGATAAACTCTATTCCAAAGAGATTGTTCTAGACACGATCAAGAAATGGAATATCACGGGTGGTGGATCATTTACAGATAATAAAGACATGGAAGCGAATCATGGCTTGTCCATTTACTTTGGGAGCCGTCAAAGTCAACTCTACTTCAACTTTTATGAAAAGCGCTATGAAATAGCTCGAATGGAAAACATCTCCTTGGACGAATCCTTGGAGATTTTTGGTATCTGGAATCGCTATGAACTCCGCTTCTCAGATCAGAAAGCTCAAGGCATTGTGGAGGAATACATTAATGGTGTAGACCTCGGAGAAATTGCACGAGGTATCGTCAATAAAGAAATTCAAGTCTATGATGGAGTTACTCGTTTTGGAGCCTATAAACCCGATGAAAAATGGCAAAAACTCTTTGGAGGTGTCGAACCCTTAAAGCTCTCAACTAACCCACAGCCTTACAGTATTGAGCGAACGATTCGCTGGCTAACCTACCAAGTTGCGAATTCTCTTGCACTAGTCACTGAAGCAGATAAGATCCTCCAAACAGAATACATGAAAATGATTCAGAACAGCGGAGAGATCACAGATCGAGGAAAAGCCATGTTACGACTTCTCAAAGCCAATAAACACTATGAACACTAGAAAGGAAAAGCAATATGGAATACAAAGTTCAAATCAATTCACTAGACAACTTTAAAGCTTGGTCTGGTGGACTAACCACCTTGAATACTGTCCGTGAACGTGGTGGTGTAGATACCCTAACCGTCATATGTGAAGATATCTTCTCTGGTGATACACCAACTGAAGGACAAATCAATGACTGGCTCTGGTTTGATTCAGATTTTATCTACCAAGCTTTAGGTTACGATGATCTGCTTGAGGCTTCTTGAGATGTTAAAGAAGATTTATCAAGCAGACTTTTTACTTCTTCCAGAACAAGAATTCTGGAATATGTATATCCTCTTACGAAAGGGCAAAGACTTCTATTACGAATGTGCAGGCAGATGTACAGAAGATCTTCCAGATAGTAGAGGGTTCTATAACTATGAACATGCCTGTTTTACCTTAGATGGTCAAGTGTTGAGCGTAAATAAGAAAATGCGCCCCTCACTCATTACTTATATCCAAAAGACCATCAAAGACAATCAAGAAACATTTAGAAAGGAAATTGAAATGGCTACTAAAACTATTTTTGAAAAGAAAGTCTCTCAAGTCACGAATGAACTGGGAGAATTGCTTAAAAAGAAAGATCACAGAGAGGCTTGGACCAAAGCTGGAGAATTAAATAGTCTCCTTAAAAAAGAAGAAGCCAAAGACCTAAAACCTGACTTGATCGAACAACTCCAAACTGAGTTGCGAGGCTACTATTACATTAACGGCGAGATTGAAAAAGCCAATAAGCGCCTCTATGCAAAAGGCTCAAAGCTCATTGAACTCGCTGGTCTCTAAAAGGAGGATCTATGGATAAAGCCAAACGCTACTTGCTTCAAGCAAAAGAATACCTCTCACACTTTAAAAAGGTGGAGAAAAAAGGAGGCCCACCAAAACTAAAAGTCACCAATAAAAAAACCGTCAATATCGCAGTCATAGGAGGAATTGCTTTCCTCCTTTTTGTTGGTCTCTTGGGATCTCTTCGTGCTATCACACTCTCAAATAAGGTAGGAACACTACAAGCTCAAGTGGAGGCTACTAAAAAACAAAAGGCACAGCCAATGGAGTCGAGTAGAAAATACGACTATAAACTCCAGTATTACCTGAATGACTATGTCTATGCTTATTTCACCCTTCCACAAGAAGGAGACAAACAACAAGCTCAAGTGGATTACCTAAATAGCTTTTACAACTTCATTCCTTATGTGAAAGCCCAAGGTCAAGTTCGAAATCCTAGTGAACTCCTCTATTCTCAGTTAGTGACTGTAGAAGGGAAAGTTGCGACCTATAAGATTAAATACAAGGAAACTATCCGCCGGGATAATAACACGGAAGAAAAAGAAATTGTGACAGGTTTCAATATTCCATTTGATGAAAAAGATGGGAAATACTATATCTCTGGCCTTCCTTGGTTCTCTGCTATTGAATCCTCACAAGCTGGACACTTTAGTGAAGATGATCAGCTCCAACTAACTGCTAATGATCACTTTTCAGATGGTCAGCGTAAAAAAGTCGAAAAATTCCTCAAGGTCTTCTTTACCAACTATACTACTAATCAAGATAATCTTAATCTGATTGCTAAGGATGTGGATATTATAGCCAATACCACCTTCAAAACGATTGATTATACCTATCTTAAAAAAGATGGAAAAAATCTAATTGCCTATGTCCAAGCAACCTTTGAGGTCGGAGGAACCACTCACTCAGAAAACTTCACTTTTACTCTCTCAGAAAAAGAAAAGACCTTCTATGTCACAAAACTAGAACACACCATTCCACTAAATTATGCAAATGATAAAGAATAGGAGAACTCTATGAATACAGACAATCTACGAACCTTCCTCCAGGGCGATGGAATTTGGATCCTGACAGCCATTGCTGTGCTCTTAGCGATCAAGGCTTGGCGAAACAGCTCTTGGCTTCAACTCTTCTCTGTCGTTGGTTTCTATGCCGTTATTGTTTCAATTGCGAAAGGACAAGATATCCTAAAAGCAGTCGGCTGGTTCCTGCGACTCTTCGGTATTGAATCAGGACTTTAAGTATGAACGAAGAAAGACTTTATGATTACAGTAAGGGCCTAAACGCTCCTTATTGGATCCAAGAAATCAAGACAAAAAAGGGCACTCGACTATGGTACTTTGCGACACCGATGCAGTTGTCCTTTTTCATTGTCTTTATCATTGTCTTTGTGGCCATGTTACTCTTTGGAGGGTTTATCTTTGTGCCACTCGCAAAAATCACTCACTCAATTTCTCTCTTGCTCTATTGGTATCTCCCTTACAAATTGGCCAAGTTCTATACTGAATACGAGCCTCACGGTAAAAAGATGCACGTCTTTATTGGAGATTACCTGATTTACTTCTGGGACTTTAAGATCAATAAAAGAGCTATCTACCATGAAGATCGAATAGAGCCTGTAGAAGAAATTGTCTTTGAAAAAACAAATCTATAGAAAAGGAGGACCTATGAGTATTACTTTAACCTATCCTATTAGGGAAACACATGAAAATCTAGCTCTCAAAAAAGATCAAACTGTCGTTGCTTATTATCGTATTCCAAACACTCCCATCACCATTACAGATGATGAGAAAAAGGGCAAACATAAAATCACTGTTGCTCAAATGATGAAGAAGCTCCAGAAAAACAAGTTCTTTGAAATATCTCTGATCCCTAAAGACTATCTTTTAGAAGAGAAAATGCGGGACTTTTCAGATGCTCTAGCAGATGATAGTCGTGAACTAGGTGAAGAACTTCTTCTTTACACGGTGGATCGTCTAACGGATGAAATGGAGATTCCTTATCAGTTTGACTGGGTCGTCGGAGTGACCTTACGCAAACAAAATCATGGAGCCACCGTCAAAGACTTAGCCTATGAGAACTTTAATGAGTTCACAGAAAAGATCGCAAAAGGCCTTGGATATGAATATGAATTAAGTCCCACTTGGTATGAAGACTATAAAAGTGATGAATTCACCATTTTCCAAGCCTTCTCCGTCCTTCGGGCAAAACGGTTATCCAATGAAGAACTCTTTTATTACCAGCGGATGCAATACCTCCGCTATATCCCTCACTACAAGAAGGAGGTGCTAGCTAATCGTGCTCAGTTCAATATCACAGATACCTTGATCAAAGTCCTAAAAGGTGGCTTCCTCAAGCTAGAAAGCCCTTATGGATCTTCTTTTGTGACGATTCTTCCTGTAGGTAAATTTCCTGTTCAATTCAACGGTTTTCATCTGGGCGAATTTATCCAACGTTTGAACTTTCCCGTTGAACTACGAATCAAAGCAGAATTCATTGATACTGGTAAAATCAAGGGTCGAATGGGACGTTCAAATACACGTTACAGAAACATCATGGAGGAGGCAGAAAATACCGATACTGTCCAACAAGACGAGATCATCATGGGTTCCATCTCCCTAAAGGACTTAATGAAGAAAGTCGGAAATAAAGAAGATATCATCGAATATGGAGCCTATCTTATCGTCTCCGCTTCTAGTGTAAACCAACTCCGTCAAAGACGACAAGTAGTTTTAAATTACTTTGACGATATGGGAGTCGAAATTAGCGAAGCCTCTCAAGACGGACCTTATCTCTTTCAAGCTCTACTCTATGGAGAAAACCTCCAAAAGAAAACTCGCACCTGGACTCATATGGTCACAGCTCGTGGCTTTTCAGAACTCATGCCCTTCACCAATACTTCTTCTGGAAACCGTATTGGTTGGTATATCGGCCGAGTAGATAACTGGACAGGTCGTTGGGACAATATTGCAAAAGCCATTGATTCCTCAAAGAACATTGTCCTCTACAATGCGACAGTGGGAAATAAGGAAGATATCGCTGGAAAGATTACTAAGAACCCGCATATCATCATTACGGGTGCAACAGGACAAGGGAAATCCTTCCTTGCACAGATCATCTTTTTAAGTGTGGCTTTACAAAATGTTAAAACCCTTTATATTGACCCTAAACGTGAACTTAGAAATCACTACCAAGAAGTGATTAACTCACCTGAATTCGCACGTCTCTATCCTGAACGCAAGAAACAGATTGAGAACTTTAACTTTGTAACACTGGATAGCTCACTACCATCAAACCACGGAGTCTTAGATCCTATTGTCGTTCTAGATAAAGAACAAGCTGTAGAAGTCGCAAAAAACATGCTTGAGTTTCTGCTACAAGCCGTAGATGATGTCACGATGGATCAGAAAACAGCGATCACAGAAGCTATTAATGCGATTGTAGAAAAACGAGTCGCTGGTGAGAAAGTCGGCTTTAAACACGTCCTAAAAGTGCTGAGAGACTCCACTTCCTCTGAAATCGCTTCAGTTGGTCGTTATCTGACATCAATTGTGACGAATTCTATCTTGGAACTAGCCTTTTCAGATGGTACCACTCAAGGACTTAACTATGAATCACGAGTGACTATCCTAGAGGTCAATAACCTCAAACTACCAAAAGACGATTCCACAAAAATTTCAGATCATGAACGAAACTCTATCGCTCTCATGTTTGCGCTTGGTGCCTTCTGTACCCACTTTGGAGAACGAAATGAAAATGAAGATACCATTGAGTTCTTTGATGAAGCGTGGATTCTTATGAAGTCCGCAGAAGGAAAAGCCGTTATCAAAAATATGCGTCGGATTGGACGCTCCAAAAATAATACCTTGGCACTGATCACTCAGTCTGTACATGATGCAGAAAATGATGATGACACAACTGGATTTGGGACCATCTTTGCCTTTTATGAAAAGTCTGAACGAGAAGATATCCTAAAACATGTCAATCTCGAAGTCACTGAAAGCAATCTCGAATGGATTGATAACATGATTTCTGGTCAATGCCTGTACTATGACGTGTATGGCAATCTCAATATGATTTCCGTACACAACATCTTTGAAGATATTGATATGCTTCTAAAACCAATGAAAGCTACAGTGTCATCAAGCCTTGAAAATAAATACGCTAGTTAGGAGGTGAATCCATGCAAGAAGCATTTGACAAACTAAGGGGAGTCGATATCTTCTCTCTCAAGTCCTACATGGAGCCGACTGGGTTCGCTTCCTTTAATGGGGCCTGGGTTCTGATTAATGAGCTTTTCGTCAACTTCTTCTTTTTCATTCTAAACGCAGTGGTGGGCTTCTTTTCTTTGCTGATTCGAATTCTTGAAAAAATTGATCTATACTCTAGCTATAAAAACTATGTGTTTAATGGAGCAATGAATATCTGGAAAGGATTCATCGGTTCAAGTTCTGGTGGAGTCGCAAAACAATCACTCGTTTCGATGTTGCTTCTGATTCTGGCGTTTTATCTCTTTTATCAGTTCTTCTTTTCTAAGGGAGCTTTTTCAAGAACTCTCCTTCATGTCTTTCTAGTTCTCATCCTTGGCTTTGGTTACTTTGGGACAATCGCAGGCACCTCTGGTGGTCTGTATCTACTTGATACTATCAACCATGTTTCCCAAGATGTCACTAAAAATATCACGAATATCAAGGTGGAGTATGGAAATAATAAATCCATTAAAATTGGTGATTCCATGGCAGATAGCTATATAGCAGAAACATCTTATAAAGCCTATGTCTTTGTCAATACTGGACAAGAAAATGGGAAATATAAGAATAGCCAAGACGGAAAACAAGAAACTTTTGACGATAGTAAGGTACTAGGAACAAGCGATAAAAATGGGAACTTTACAGCGGTTAAATCCAAAGATCGTTCTAAATATCTGGATGAACTAGGAAATGGAGCCAATGATGATGGTGAAAAGAACCGGTGGGTTTCAGCTATGCCAGATTTCATTTTCACTCGTATGTTTTATGTTATCTTCAAAATCTGTGAAGCTTTTGTATTAGCGATACCAGTTATTTTGATTCAGATGCTAAACGTCATTGCTCAAACACTTGTATTGATGATGATTCTGCTCTTTCCAATTGTGCTATTGATGTCCTTTGTACCAAGAATGCAAGATTTGATTTTTGGAGTTTTAAAAGTCATGTTTGGTGGATTGCTTTTCCCAGCTATCACGAGCCTATTAACTCTGTTAGTCTTCTACATTGAAAAAATGATTGAAAATATCGTCATTACTGGATTTGATGGTATCCTTAAAACTCTTCCATCCTTGATCATCTTTGGCCTTGTCTTTAAACTACTCATTTCAGTTGTATCAAAAGGACTTGTATACTTCCTTCTATGGAAATACAAAGCTGAACTGATCCAATTCATTCTTGGCTCTAAAGCACGAATGGTGGCAAGTGACATTGGAAACAAAGTTGAAAAAGGAGTCGCAAAGACCAGAGAGGTGGCTTCACAAGTACCATCGAGAAGTCTTTCATCTGCACAACACCTTGGGAACTTTGCCCTAGCAGGTGCTGGTTTTGGAGCTGGGATGATGATGAATGCCAAGAGTCACTTCCAAAATGTTGGTTCTTTCTTTACCAATAAGGAATCAGAGCACCAACCCGATGAAGTGCTCCCAACAGAAACACTTGAGACGCCAACAAGTCCGGATGCTCCAGAACCAAGGATTCCGAAAACAAAGCAAACGCTTGAAAGTGTTAAACCAGCTGAAGAAAAAACACCAACTCCTTCAATGGAATCCCCAATCACAGCGGAGCCAACATCAAGTTCAAACAAGGAATTTCAAACTCTTAAAGAAGAATGGATTTCTCCATTTAAACAACTCCGCATTAATAGTATTGAGCGCAAATTAGAGGAATATAAAGATCCTCAAGCCATGTACAAAGCCCAAGGATCCAATGCCTTCACTCGTGCTTATAGGAAAACCTTGACACGAGATGATAAATTAAGAGCCAATATTGAACGAAGAGACCGATTAACAGAACGCTTAAGACAACTTAGAGGAGAATGATATGAATACCAAGATACGCTCAAGAACTGCTTTTCCAAGAGTTCTTGAAGAAACTCTTTATCAAGCCTACCAAGAAGGAAAACACTCAGTCGATTTCCTTCTTTTGTTTCCAGTATCAGAACAAGAAAGAGACAAAATCATCTTACAGGCTAAGTCCTATTCAGTCGTTTTAGATGCAAAATGGCGTTTTGGGACTGTTCTGTTCACTGCTTATATAAGACATTAACTAGAAAGGAGATTCGATGAAAAAACTAAAATGGTTTCTATTAGCCGGTCTCATTCCTCTCTTTCTACCGGTCCTCATCATCATTATCCTTATGGGGGCTGTCGGAGGTGGTGGAACGAATGGCTCACCTCAATCCCAAAATGGAGTGACTTATGCGGATCACTGGTCAGATGGAGATCCCTATACTCACAACCTACTGGTTCATCGCTTCGGTATTACAGCAGAGCAATTAGACGGCTTTTTAGATACGTTAGGAATCTCCTATGATAAAAACCGAATTAATGGGAAAAAGCTCCTCGAATGGGAAGCTAAATCTAATCTTGATGTCCGTGGAATCGTTGCGATCGCACTGAATGAAAGTTCCCTTGGAACTGCTGGAGTAGCCACTAATCCTGGAGCCAATATGTTTGGGTTTGGAGCCTATGACTCCAATCCAGAATATGCCAATAACTTCAATGATGAAATTGCTGTTGTCGGACTAACCCAGCAAACCATCATTGGGAATAAAAACCAAACCTTTAAAATACAAGATGATAAGGCTAAAAAGTTTGCGAATGGAACACTCAATCCAGCAACTGATGGTGGAGTCTACTTCACAGATACTACTGGATCAGGAAAAAGACGTGCTGAAACCATGCAAAAACTGGATGCATTCATTGATGAACATGGAGGAACACCAAAAGCTCCTGAACAAACTACAGGAAAAACTAGAGATGGTGGAGGAGTAACTTCAAATGATATACCTGTAGGTTATAGTTTGACAACAGCTATTGATACCACAGGATATATCACTAGTACATATCCTTGGGGACAATGTACCTGGTATGTCTTCAACCGTGGAAAACAAGTCGGAGTCAACTTTGATCCATTTATGGGAAATGGTGGCCAATGGATGAATAAGCCAGGATTCACAATAACCCATACACCAACAGAACACTCTGCTCTATCATTTAGCCCTGGACAAGCTGGAGCTGATCCAATATACGGACATATTTCATTTGTGGAACAAGTTAAATCAGACGGCTCAATTCTCGTCTCAGAATGTAATGTGAAAGGATTAGGGATCATTAGTTATCGTACATTTGATGCGGAAACTGCAAAACAATTTACCTATGTTATTGGACATTAGAAAGGAATAGATATA
The DNA here is from genome assembly GCF_020554365.1 of Streptococcus sp. 210928-DFI.4.42. NCBI lineage: Bacteria > Bacillati > Bacillota > Bacilli > Lactobacillales > Streptococcaceae > Streptococcus > Streptococcus sp. 210928-DFI.4.42. The sequence goes on along the minus strand of NZ_JAJCHF010000021.1, from coordinate 17,697 downwards.
GATGATTCAAGTTGTAGATAAAAATGATTTAATGGAATTGATTGGATATTCTGAAACACAAGCTAGTAAATTAATACGAAAGGCTAAAAGCCAGCTTGTACAAGAAGGATTTGAATGGTATAAGAATAAACGTATTGGACGTGTACCAATTATTACAGTTGAATCCATTCTTGGTTTTCAAATACAATTAAAAAATGATATAATTGAGGGGAACCTTCAAAGCGCTGTCATGACTGAAGGAGAAAAATAGCATGGCGGTAATTAAACAGGACGATGGACTGTGGCTAGTTGATATTAGTGATGGTAAAAGTTCCTTAACTGGCAAACGTATACGACACCGCAAATCTAATTTTTTAACGAAAAAAGAAGCAGAGGAATATGAGGCTTATTACCGTATCCATAAGTTAAATCAGATACAGAATACACAAAAACTCACCATTTCCTCTCTTTATGTAATGTTAAAAGAAGAAGATGAGCTTCGTGGAAATAAAAGAGGTACAGTAGATACCCAGAACTCATACTATACCCAATATGTATCGCGATTCTTTGAAAATGCTGATATGTCTTCAGTTACCATTCAAGATGTAAAAAAATATCGAGATTGGTTAATCGAACAGCCTAGTGTAAAAGGTGGCACACTTACAGCAACGCATATTAACCAACAAATGATTTTTGTTCACAAGTTGTTTGATATCGCTATTTCAAAAGGTTTTAGACAGGATAATCCATGTGATGCTATTCGGAAACTTCCAGAAAAGCATAAAGAAATGTCTTACTATACTCCTGAACAATTCAAGGAGTTTGAGTCCTATTTCGAAGAAAGTGAATATCCTTTTAAACTTCTATATCGTGTACTCATGTTTACGGGAATTCGTATGGGGGAGGCACTTGCCTTAACTTGGAGAGATGTTTTTCTTGATGAGGGATATATCAAGATCCGTAAGTCGGCCTATTATCGTAATGGAAAAACACATATTGGATCTGTAAAGACAACTCAATCAAATAGAGAGATCTACATCCATAAAGCTTTTGTGGATGAGTTGAGAACATGGAAATCAATTCAAAGTCAGAAGCTGGCTAAGCTAACTGATTCAACAGATGATTTACAGATTTTCCAATTTTCAGGGGAGCCTATGACTGCTCCAAATGTCTCTAACTTTAGAGCATCATTCAAGAAACGATTGCCAGAAGACTTCAAATTGATTCGAAACCATGATTTTAGGCATTCGCATGTTGCCTTTTTAATTAATCAGGGATTGAGGAGAGGAGAAGGAAAGGATTATATCTTTTTCACTCTGATGAAACGACTAGGACATAGTTCTATCAATACAACAATAAATATCTACTCACATTTGTTCCCATCACAACAAAAAGAAGTCGCTAATGCATTTGACGATTTTTAGAAAAATGGGCAGAAGTGGGCAGTAAAAATTAAGCAACAGGGTCTAAACCCTTGATACGAAAGGAATCTAGAAAACATTATGATGAATATGCAAAATATGATGAAGCAAGCTCAAAAATTGCAAAAGCAAATGGAGCAAAGCCAAGCGGAATTAGCCGCAACTCAATTTGTAGGGAAATCTGCTCAAGACCTGGTTGTTGCAACTCTTACAGGTGATAAGAAGGTTGTCTCCATCGATTTCAACGCCGCAGTGGTCGACCCAGAAGATACAGAAACTCTTTCTGATATGACGGTGCAAGCCATCAATGCTGCCATTGAAGAAATTGATGCGGCAACCAAGAAAAAACTCGGTGCTTTCGCAGGGAAATTACCATTTTAAGCTAAGGAAGTTTTCATTAACTCAAAAGAGGCTCAGTTTTGAGCCTTTTTCAGATTGAAGACAAAGTCATATTAAAAACTTTCCTTGGGTGAGTACGGACGTTAGGTGAAATTATCCAGTGGATGATTTCAGCAATCCAGGAAGTTCCAAGACTAATTATTGAGCCTAAGGTCTCAATAATTCCGAGTGCCTGAAACGTTATTGTTTCAGGCACTTTTCTCACTGCGGAAAGTTTTAGTATTTTCTTTCTTTGATATACTAACGATATATTTTTAGGTTTATGTCAGTAATTTTATTCTTTTCTTAATTCAATGACTTGATCGTATCGACTTTCATTATCAATATGGTGAGCGATTTCTAACACCATCATCGGTAGTGAGAAAATCAAGTCACGAACCATCTGGCTATTTTCTACGTCAAGAGCTGCAGTTACCTCATCTGCTAATAAAATATCCTTTTTACGAAGTAGGAAGCGGGCTAGTTCAATCCGGACTCGTTGTCCGCCTGAAATATTTTCTCCGTTATTAGTGATTACAAAATCAAGTCCATCAGTGAGTTCATGGTCGAGTTTGACCTGTCTCAAAGCAGTCTCCAATTCTTGATCTGAAAACTCTTGTCCCAAACTGAGATTGTAGCGAATAGTATCATTAAAGAGGAAAGGATGCTGGCTGATAATGCCTACCTGACGAACAAAGTGACTTGTTTTAACTCCATCTCTTGTACGACAAGTAATCGTTCCGGCATCCGGCTTTTCTTCTCCTGTGATCATTCGGAAGAGGGTTGATTTCCCACAGCCACTTGGCCCTTTGATGAGGACTTTTTCGCCTTGTCGAATGGATAGATTAAGATCGCGAATAATCTCTCTACCATTATAAGATTTACTTAAATGAGAAATTTCTAGTTCTTCTACTTGAGAGATCGAATGATTGTCCGATTTACTATCATCTGCTCGATTCAAGATTCCGAAAATCTTTTCTGCCGTTGTTTTGGCTCCTTGTACTTCAACCACATCATACATAATATTTTGTATAGGACCTACCAGTTGACCAGCGGCAATATACATTGCAACCAGGCTAGCCACTGAAACATGATGACCCTGCATAGCAAGGAAGAACCCTAATACCAAGGGGAGTACTTGGCTCAGAAAGACCATAAAACCATTACAAAAGAAAACAATATTATGGGTAAAAGCAAACTTTTGAATGGCTCGCTGATAACGTAGGTTGATATTCCAGACGCGCTGAGAATTTTCAGGCAAGGCCTGATTCATCCGCAAGGTTTGAGCCCCTCGAATACTATCAGAGATTTGGTTATGAACGGCTGTTCTTCCCTGAGACATTTCATCCCCTGAATTCTTTAGCTTATTATTCATTAAGAATTGTGGAATGGGACGTAAGATCGTGAAGAAAACAAAGATAGAACCCAATAAAACATTTTGGGCAATGATATAGATCGCCGTAATCAGCGCTCCAAATCCCCAACATGAAATAGACATATAGCGTTCAAAAAAGTTATCTCCTAAAAATTCCATATCCTGTGTCAGCATGGTAATTTTTTCATCTTCACCATATTCCCTGTCTTTCATTAACTTCTGAAAAAGTGCCGTTCGGATATTCATGTGAATTTCACGTCGAAAGACATTATTTGCATGATTACAAAATAACATTAGACTATACAAAGCGAAATAGACAGAAAAACCAAAGAGGGCAAATTTCCAAATAGAGGAATAGGTAAGGTTATTTTGATCTATCGATAGTGCTTTGGCAACAACCAAGGGTTGCCCCAAAGCGAGGCCCCCGTTTGCCAGTGCACCAATAATGGTTAGGTATTTTGTTTTTTTATCAAGATATTTAAAAATATTAATCATAAATCTCTCCTAGATAATAGAACCCTATTATTGAGAAATATCAGATGTAATCATTAAATCTTATTACATATTATTCTTTGTGATATATTTTACATGCTCATTATACATCTAAAAATAAGTCTGGTCAATGAATATTCAAAAAATTAGAAATAATTAAATTCTTAATAATTATCATTTTAAGTTGAGACTTTTGAAAATACTCTACCTATCTGTCTGATGAAAATTTACTTTAGTCAATCTTTACAGAAATGAAATAAAAAGCACCCCCAAAGAAAGATATGAAAACATCTAACTCTAGGAGTACTGCTCAGTTTTGAGCCTTTTTATTCATCAAAAAATCCGGATAAGTCCAAGCCTCCGAAGGGGTTGGTGGAGAAGTTCTCTTGTTCTTCAAGGAGGGTGCGTCCTTGATCAAATTCGAGGAATTGTTGGTAGACAAGAGCTGTCATGCGGGCGTCTTCTAGGCTATCGTGCGATCTTCCTGCGACTCCTAGAAATGCTGCAACGGTGTGGAGTTGGAGATTTTTAATGCCATGAAGGTCAGATGGACGACGTTCGAAAGCCTCGTCAAAGACATCGACAGCGTACTGGTCTTCTAGATCCAAGCCATTTTCAAGCAGGATGGGAAGGTCGCTTTTTTTGGCGTTGTATCCGATCAAGGGCCGGTCTCCAACGAAGGCCTTGAATTCACTGAGGACCTGCTCTAGTTGTGGAGCATTTTGGATCTTGTCCTGGGTTATGCCAGTGAGGCCGTTAATAAAGCTTTTTAGGGGCTTATCGGTGTAGACGTAGGAGTCGTAGTGGTCGACTTCTTTACCGTCCGTAAAACGCACGGCAGACACCTGGATGATCTGATAGGCACCTTCGTATTGGTTAAATTCGAGATCGAAGGCGATATAATCTTCTAATGTTTTCATGGAAAATCTCCTGTGGTAGAAAAGAAAAGGGACTGGTAGGATCCAGCCCCAGATTATCGACGGAAAACGCGTGCCCAGAAACCTTTGCTTTCTTGCTCTTGAACTTTTTCATTGGCTTGTTCGAGTTCAAGTTTCAAGGTGTCGCGGTCATTCATTGCTTGTAAAGTCAATTGTTGTTGTTGGTCCAATTGCTTGTCTTTTTCAGCAATTTGAACGTCTTTCACGCGCAACTGTTCATCTTTCTTAGCGAGTTGCTCGTCTTTGGCTTTGAGTTGCTCGTAAAGACGGACGATTTCAGCATTTTTTTCATCCACTAAAATTTCCATCAATTCGCGTTGCTTCACATCATCGCTGACTGGCTCATCTTCAAAAATAGTTTTTTTGTAGATTTCTTCGAGCTTGATCAAGCCACTACGGGTTACAACGGTAACCCCTTTTTCGTTTTTTTGTGTATCTTCTGGAGCCAGCGCCTTGACACGGTTATTGACCGCCTGGCGGCTGACTCCTAAAATTTCAGCAATTTCGCTGACAGTTTTTTCAATCGCCATAACTTCCTCTAATATCTTTTTCTATGAAATACTCTATTAGATAGTAACATAAGTAGGCTAAGCTGTCAAATGAAGCCGAGTAAGGGCAAGCCTTGAGACCACGATTAGCGGGTCTCTGTCATTTCAGGAAGATGGAGGCTGGATTGTGCTAAATCAATGGTCAGTTGGTAATCGGTTTGATCGCGCACAGTGATTTCAAAGTCCGTTGTGTAAAGGACCAGGCGAAGGGTCGCTCCTTTTTCGAGCTTGTAGATGGTTGGTTGAAGATCAAAGTCAAATTCCATCCACTCGCCTGGCGTCACAGCCTCAACCTCTAAGAGGTCATGACGATTTTGGAGGTTGAGATAACCTTTAGAAATGACTCGTTGGCCAGCTTCTTTGAAAGGCAACTCAGTCAAATTGTCTAGCATATGGTAGCGACCGTTATCCAGCGTACGGACCGACAAGACAGCAGGATAGGGTTGGAGGTATTTCTTGCTTCCAAGCTCTAAGAGTTGGGCTGAAAGCAGGCCTTTATTGGTGCTGGAGTAAAGTCGCAGGTGAAGGCGAGCTTTCCCATTGAGGTGTAGGTCTTCTTCGATTGGAAGATCAATGGTCACCTGTTGCGCCTTATCCTGGTAGAGGTCCGTTAAGAAGGTCGGATAAGCCTTGCCATAGCGCTCGTAATCTTTTGTCTCGTAGCGGTTTTGGATGACTTTTTCGTCGTCTCCCAGGGAGAAGGTCCGCTGATTTGTTTGGTTGCCAAAATCATCCAAGGAAGTCCAACTTTGTTCTCCTGTATTGTCCTGCCAGATGACAGTAGGCAATTCATAGCTTGAATCGTAGCCCAGCAATTTTTTAGAGAGGAGGGCGTTCATGCTTTCGCGGAAGTCAATGGATTGCCAGTTGTTGAGATAGACATGGGCACCATTGTGATAGAAGAGGTGTTTCTTGATGCTTGTTGGAAGAGCCTGGAACATATTAAAGACGTGAAGAGGTTTCACGTTCCAGTCTTGCGAACCATGAGTGAAGACCACCTCAGCCTTCACCTGATCAGCATGTAAGAGATAATTGCGGTCGTGCCAGAATTGATTGTAGTCTCCAGAAGCGCGGTCCAGCTCTTTTTTCACGATGTCTAGATCGGCTTGGTGGGCTGCATTATGGTGCAAATAGTCTCCACCTAGAAGGTTGCGCGAGTAGGTCAATTCGGCAAGGGAATCGAAATCTTCACCTGGATAGCCACCAGGACTTGTCACGAGGCCGTTTTCGCGGTAGTAGTTGTACCAAGAAGAGATCCCAGCCTCTGCAATGATGACTTCAAGACCGTCCACACCTGTGGTCGCAAGGCCGTTAGACATGGTTCCAAGGTAAGAGATCCCGGTGGTTGCGACCTTTCCATTAGACCAATCAGCTTTGACTTGGCGTTTGCGTGTGTGATCTGTAAAGGCCCGGCAACGGCCATTGAGCCAGTCGATAACGTTCTTGTAGGCTTCGATTTGTTGGTAATTTCCATTGGTCATCAAGCCTTGCGAATCTTTTGTCCCCACTCCAGATACGTAGAGATTAGCGTAGCCGCGTGGAAGGAGGTAGTCGTTGAGGGTATAGCTGGAATTGATATGGGTGAGAGTTTCTTCAGCTTCATCGACTAGCTCAGCTGAACCGACAGGATCCACCAATTCTAATTGAGGTACTTCTACTTGAATGGTATGAGGTTCTTTGACCTCGAGGTCGACATTCATATTGTAGAGGGCCTTGTCGCTGGCCTTATCGTTGGTCCCTTGGTGATAAGGACTTGCGGTCATAACAGCTGGAATCTTGCCTTCATAGCGAGGACGGATAATGCTGACCTTAACCAAGTCTGGCAAGCCATCCTTGTCGGTATCGACCCGGCTTTCGACATAAACGACCTCACGGATAGCATCCTGGCTTGTAAAGGTCGCGAGGCTCTTGCCGTTAAAATAGTGATACTGGTTATCTTCAGGAATCAAGCCATCGCTGACCAACTGATCGATGAGTAAATTTCCTTTTACTGTTCGAGTATTGAGAAGGTGATAGAGGTTTTCTACCAAGTTTCCATACTCAATCGGAAATTGGACTTCTTTCAAGAAGCTATCCGTATCTTCAAAATCAATAAAATAGCGGAAACCGAGTAATTGGAGGGCTACTGTGTAAAAAATGTTCGGAGACCATTCGCAGTCAGATTGGATATACGTTAAAAAGTCTGTTTTAGAATCCACCACTAGGTTAGAGAGGGGATAATCTGTATCTTTATAGGTGAAGTAAACCTTGCGGACAAACCATTCAAACAGTTCTTTTTCTGGGAGGTGGGTGGGAAGGTCAAACCCAATTTCTTTTAGTTCCTTAAGAATGTCTTTTTGGTCAACAGATAGATAGCTATATTGATTGTATTTCATAGACTGCTCCTTTTATCAGTTTCTTTTTTCTTTACTTCTTATATTATACGTGATAAAATAGTATTTGTCTAAAGACCTTTCGTCTATAAGGAGAAGGAATATTGAAAAAAATATCTTTTGAACAAGTTGCAAGAAGACGGACCTTATTGTTTGGGGTTCTTGCCGTCATTTTTGGGATTCTCATTTTTCGAAACGGCGTTGGTTTCACCAAATTTTCCTTGGATCTATTAGCCATTTACTTTTTAGTTGATGGACTAGGAAGCTTTCTTCTTCGCTTTTTGTTACGTAGCAAGTCTATTTCCTATAGCCACTCTATTTGGTTTATTTTTCTTTCACTTGCGTTGATCTGGTTGAATCGACTGAGTGGTCTGCCCGTAAACTTAGTTGTGATTTGTTTAGGGGCATATCAGTTGGGGAGTGCCATTGTCTATGGGATCACATTTTGGCTTTATAAGGCCAATCGGGTAAAAGGAGGCTGGCTCTATTTATGGGATGCGCTTTTAAACGGTGGGCTTGGTCTAGCAACTGTCTTGGAACCTGGTTCAGATGGGCACTTCCAATTTATCCTCTTGGGGGCTTATCTGGTCTTGTTGGGGATTTCTAATATTCGAGATGGTATTTTATTTGACAAAGACCAACAAGGCCAAGAGTTAAAACGTCGCTTTCGTATTAGCCTACCGGTTATCTTTGCAGCCTTTATCCCTGCTAAGGAGTTAAAACGGTTTAACCAGTTTCTTCAAAAAGGGAGCTCGGCGGGACACACAGGCCCTTATCGATTGGTGAAAAAAGAAGAAGAGGCAAGGGAATTAGAAATTTTGGTTCATACTTCTGACAGCAACTTATTTGGAGCGATTGGGCATGTAGATATTTGTTATCAGGGGAAGGTCATTTCTTACGGAAGTTACGATCCCTTTTCAGAGCGTCTATTTGGGACGATTGGGGATGGCGTACTGTTTAAAGTGGATAAGGAACCATACATCGAACTATGTAAAAAAGAGAGTCAAAAGACGCTGTTTGGCTACAGCCTATCCCTTACCGAAGAAGAGAATCAGGCAGTAGAGAAGCGTCTAGCTGAAATTGATCAGTTGTTAGAACCTTGGGATCCACCTAGTAGGTTACTGGAAGACGGTCAGCCGACCTACGCTTACAAATTGAAATATGATTTAGGGGCTGAGCTATATAAATTTACTTCTTCGCGTTTTAAATCTTACTTTGTTCTGTCTACTAATTGCTGCCTGTTAGCAGATTCCATTGTGGGACAGGCGGGAACGGCTGTATTAGATGTGCGTGGAGTGATTGCACCAGGGACCTATCAGGATTACTTAGAATACGAATTTGAAGCTCCAAACGGGCGGGTCCATACACGAACAGTATATTAAGTAAAGAAAGACAGATTTTTATTTTTGAAAAATCTGTCTTTTCTTGCGCAAAATTTCTTGTAAAAAACCAGAAAATTATTTACAATAAAAAGAGCTTGGAGGAAGTTATGACAGCAAATCAGATCGTAAGAGTGATCCCAGTCTTGAAAGTGAATAACCGAAATGTCAATCAACGCTTTTATGAAGAGACATTGGGAATGAAAGTATTAGTGGAAGAAGGAGCTCTCCTATCTTTAGGAGATGCCTCAAAAGTAGAAAAAATCGTCTTAGAAGAGTCACCGAGTATGCGTTCGCGTAAGGTCGAAGGTCCAAAGAAATTGGGTCGCATCGTGGTGAAAGTGGCACAAGCTCAAGAAATTGATTATTTGTTGGCCCGCCAGCCAGAAACAAGCGCCCTTTACCAAGGAGCTAATGGTCGCGCCTTTGAAGTTGTGTCTCCTCAAGGAGATACCATTTTCGTGCATGCTGAAGAAAATCTTGAAAGCCTAGAACCGTTGGAGAAAGCGCCTCTTGTAGAAGCTCCCGAAGATTTCAAAGGTTTGACGAACTTTGATGTGGACTTTCTTGAGGTCAATGTGGCCGATCTTGCTAAGGCTGAGAAGTTCTATAGCAGCTTGCCAACTTTGGCACATCTTATCCATTTGCAAGAGGCTCAAGGAGAAGATCTCCAAGTGGGAAACCATGTGACTTGGGATTTGAGTATGATCAAGGTCGAATTGGCTCCTTTTGATGTAGAAGTTCTGAAAGAAAGCTTAGGAGAAGCTGTCGATTTTGTGCACCGTAAGGGAACTTTCTTGATTGCTAAGGATCCGAGCCAGATCGAACTCTGGTTTGAAGCCAATCAAGATCAGGTCCATATTTCTTATGAAGAATAAGAATGGAGTGATGAGCGTGAAGGCAATCATAGAAAAAATCACCGAACAAATCCAAGAAGGCATCTATCCAGGTGCCTCTCTTGCGCTTTACCGAAATGGTCAGTGGAGTGAGCACTATCTGGGACTCGCAGATCCTGAAAAAGGAGAGCCAGTAGAGGCTGATTTGGTCTATGATTTGGCCAGTGTCAGCAAGGTTGTCGGAGTAGCTACTATCTGTGCCTTTTTGTATGCGAAAGGAGAGCTTACGCTCGACCGCCCTTTTAAAGAGGTCTACCCACGTTTTGCTCATGAAAAGACGACCATCCGGGAACTGTTGACCCATACTTCTGGGCTTGATCCCTTTATTCCCAATCGGGACCAGTTGGATGCGGGACAGTTGAAAGAAGCCCTTGAAAATTTGCAGTTAAAAGAGGACAAGAGTTTTCATTACACCGATGTCAATTTTCTTTTGCTAGGTTTTTGGTTAGAAGAAGCATTCGGTCAGTCCTTGGATGACTTGTTTGAAGAATTGATTTTTGCACCCTGGCAGATGGCGGAAACACGGTTTGGACCGGTCGAAAAGGCGGTGCCAACGGTCCGTGGCCTTGCTTCTGGAAGTGTTCATGATCCCAAAGCGAGAGTTCTGGGCCCTCATGCGGGAAGTGCAGGACTTTTTTCAACTGTTGCTGATCTAGAGTGCTTCTTAGAGCATTATCTGAAGGAGGATTTTGCGCGTGACTTGTCTCAGAATTTTGCGCGTGAAGAGGGCAAGACCCGCGCTCTCGGATGGAATCTAGAGGGTGACTGGTTGGATCATACGGGCTATACTGGAACCTTCATCATGTACAATCGCAAGAGACAGGAAGCTGTGATCTTTTTGTCCAACCGGACCTATGAGAAGGACGAACGGGCCCAATGGATCCTCGACCGCAACTCCTTGATGGATTTGATCAAACAAGAATTTGAACAATAGAAATGGAAGGCTAGGATGATGGATCCTGGCCTTTTACGGTCTGTCCGTGAGAAAGAAACTGGTAGGAGATTCATTTTTGAACTCCGTCTTAGGTTGGATTTCCTTCAAAAGCATCGCTTTTTTGGCTGATTTATATTAAAATAGTAATGACCATAATAGAACGAGATGAATATGAACAAAGAGATAGGCGTCGGAAGGGCGCATAGTAAAATTATCTTAATTGGAGAGCATGCGGTGGTCTATGGTTATCCGGCTATTGCCTTGCCACTCCATCATATCGAAGTGACCTGCCAGATCATCCCGGCAGACAGTCCATGGATTTTGTTTGAAGATGACACCTTGTCCATGGCGGTTTTTGCGTCTCTTGAGCACCTCGGGATTCGCGAGGCCCGAATTCGCTGCCGGATTCAGTCCATGGTACCGGAAAAACGGGGGATGGGATCGTCTGCGGCGGTGAGTATCGCAGCCATTCGTGCCGTTTTTGACTATTATCAAGAGGAGCTGGATGATGAGACCTTAGAAATCCTGGTCAATCGAGCAGAAACCATTGCCCATATGAATCCAAGTGGGCTCGATGCCAAGACCTGTTTGAGCGATCAAGCCATTAAATTCATCCGGAATGTCGGCTTTTACCCGCTAGAGCTGGGTATAAAAGCGAGCTTGGTGATTGCAGATACAGGGATTCACGGCAATACCCGTGAGGCGATTCAAAAGGTTGAAGCCAGGGGGCAGGAAGTTTTGTCCCATTTCCATGAGATTGGTCAGTTGACCCAGCAGGTGGAAGAGGCTCTGAAAATGAATGATCTAACGAACCTAGGACAGGCTTTGACTACTTGCCATGAGCACTTGAGAGCCGTGGGTGTCAGCTGTGAAAAAGCAGACCATCTGGTCGCCGTTGCCCTTGAAAATGGGGCCTTAGGCGCTAAAATGAGCGGAGGCGGTCTTGGTGGCTGTGTGATTGCCCTCGTCAAGGATTCTCGTGAAGCAGCAACCATTGCCCATGCATTAGAAAAAGAAGGAGCGCACCATACATGGATCGAAAACCTGTAAAGGCTAAGTCCTATGCCAATATCGCGATTATCAAATACTGGGGAAAAGAAGATGCCAAACAGATGGTCCCTTCGACCAGTTCGATTTCGTTGACCTTAGAAAATATGTATACAGAGACCAGTCTCTCTCCCTTGCCAGCAGATGCGACTGCGCATGAATTTTACATCGATGGGGAATTCCAACATCCAGCTGAGCAAGCCAAAATTGGAGCTGTGATTGATGGCTTGAAGCCAGCAAATGAAGCGGGATTTGTTCGAGTGGATACCAGCAACAACATGCCAACCGCAGCAGGCTTGTCCTCTAGCTCGAGTGGGCTCTCTGCTCTCGTCAAGGCTTGCAATCGGTATTATGATTTGGGCTTGAGTCAGGAGGAATTAGCTCAAAAAGCCAAGTTTGCTTCGGGTTCTTCTTCACGGTCTTTCTTTGGACCCTTAGCAGCCTGGGACAAAGAAAGTGGAGAAATTTATAAGGTTAAAACAGACCTGAAACTGGCTATGATCATGCTGGTTCTCAATGACAAGCAAAAGCCCGTTTCCAGCCGGGAAGGGATGAAACGCTGCATGGAGACTTCGGCTAATTTCAAAGAATGGATCGAAGAGTCTAGACAAGATTATAAGGATATGCTGGACTATCTAGCTGGCAATAATTTTGAACATGTCGGTCAGCTGACAGAGCGCAATGCCCTTGCTATGCATGCGACGACTAGAACAGCCACTCCAGCCTTTAGCTACTTGACAGAAGAAAGCCACAAAGCTATGGACTTTGTCCGTGAGCTTCGCGCTGCAGGCCATGCTTGTTACTTTACCATGGATGCAGGGCCGAATGTTAAGGTTCTCTGTTTAGAAGAAGACTTGGATCAGCTGGTGCCTTTATTTGATGCCCGCTATCGGACCATCGTATCTAAAACAAAGGACCCTCAAGATGAAGACTAAGTATCAGGTACAGACTGGAGGTAAGCTCTATCTAGCTGGAGAATACGCGGTGCTAACACCTGGCTATGGAGCCGTGATTCAGTTTATTCCCATTTATCTGTCAGCTACTATCCAAGAATCTAGAAGCTATCAGCTAGCCTCAGACCTTTTTGGTTACAAGGTAGATTTGACCCCAAATAAGGACTACGCCTTGATTCAAGAGACTATTCAGCTTATGGAAAAGTGGCTGAAAGATCAGGGGATAGCCCCTAAACCGTTTGATCTTCACCTAAGAGGGACGTTGGGCGAAGAGAGGAAAAAGTATGGGATTGGTTCCAGCGGAAGTGTGGTCTTGCTCGTGATCAAGGCCGTGGCCGCTCTGTATGAACTAGACCTACATCCGGACCTGCTCTTTCGACTAGCAGCAGTGGTCTTGGTGCAAAGAGGGGACAATGGTTCCATGGGCGATTTGGCTTGTATTGCCTACGAGGACTTGATTTATTACCAATCCTTTGATCGGGCTTGGTTGCATGAAGTCTTGACTTCTCAGCCCCTGTCACAAGTTTTAGACCTGGATTGGGACTACCAGATCTGCTCGATCCAGCCAGCCATCGCTTATGATTTTCTGGTTGGTTGGACCAAGGAACCAGCGATTTCAAGTGATTTGATCCGTCAGGTCAAGGGAGCGATCAAGGAAGAATTTCTTCAGGAGAGCCAGAGCGCAGTGAAGAATCTTGAAAAAGGCCTCCGTGAAGGGAACCAAAAAGAAATTGAGACCAGTATCAAACGTGCCGATAAGAACCTAAAGTCTTTGAACCCTTTGATCTATACCCCAGCTCTGAAAGTTCTGCAAGAAGCGACAGAGGGTCTTTCTGCCTGTGCCAAATCTAGTGGTGCTGGAGGAGGCGACTGTGGGATCGCCCTTAGTTTTGATCCAGTTGAGACTCAGACCTTGATAGACCGCTGGAAGAAAAAGAATATTGAAGTCATTTACCAAGAAAGGATGGGAGATTCGTGAGCGAAAATCGAAAAGACCAGCATATTCGTTATGCCTTGGAGCAAAGCTCCTCCTATAATAGCTTTGATGAGATCGAGCTGATTCACCGATCCCTCCCCCTTGTGGATCTAGCGGAGATTGATTTGACAACCCATTTCGCAGGGCGTGATTGGGAGGTCCCTTTTTATATCAATGCTATGACAGGCGGGAGTAAACGGGCCAAAGAGATCAATCAAAAGTTGGCAGCAGTAGCCGAAGCCTGTGGGATTCTCTTTGTGACTGGCTCTTACAGCGCAGGGCTGAAGGATCCGAACGATCAATCGTATGCGGTCAAAAAAGACCATCCTCATCTTCTTTTAGCAACCAACATTGGCATCGATAAAGAGCCAGATCTGGGCTTGCGAACAGTGGAAGAGCTACAACCTCTCTTTCTTCAAGTCCATGTGAATCTGATGCAAGAGTTGCTCATGCCCGAAGGGGAGCGGATTTTCCACACTTGGAAAGACCATCTAAAGAGCTATGGGCAGGGCTTTCCTGTACCTGTAGTCCTGAAGGAAGTTGGCTTTGGTATGGATCCCAAAACAGTTCAGGCAGCGTTAGAAGCTGGGATCAAAACCGTCGATATTTCTGGTCGTGGTGGCACTAGTTTTGCCTATATTGAGAATCGTCGTGGTGGCAATCGTGCTTATCTGGATGATTGGGGACAATCAACTGCGCAGTGTCTCTTACAGTTACAGGATCAGATGGATCAGATTGAGGTCCTCGCAAGCGGGGGCATCCGTCATCCCCTTGATATGGTCAAGGCCTTAGTCCTTGGAGCGCGTGGCGTAGGACTATCCCGCGTTTTTCTTGAGATGGTAGAGACTAAGAGCATTGAAGAAGTGATCGTCCTTGTCCAAGGCTGGAAAGAAGACCTCAGATTGCTTCTATGTGCGCTCGGTTGTCAGAACCTGAAAGAGCTCCGTGAAGTCGACTATCTCCTCTATGGAAAGTTGTGGCAAGCTCAGCAACAGAAAAAATGAAGAAAAATCATTTTAGAAACTTTCCTTAGGTGAGTACGGACGTCAGCGAACTTCTACGAAGTTCCATGACTTAGTTTTGAACCTAAGGTTTCAAAACTCCCGAGTGCCTGAAACAAAAACGTTTCAGGCACTTTTCTCACGGCGGAAAGTTTTCGTATATTATGATTCATTTTGAAAATTAGAACTCTTTTATAGTTCTTTGAAGAATCACATAACTTATTTTACTTAAAAATTAGTTCCTATTCGTTTAGGATTGGCAAAATAAGCCAATTTTTTATTTTTTTTGAAAAAGTGTTCTCCTCAAAAATTCTGATAGTTTACGAATCGTTTACGGTTGCTGGAATCGCTTGCAAAACAGGCTTGTAAAAGAGTATACTAAATAAGGAAAAACATTTTTAAAAAGGAGTTTAGGATGAAGAAGCACTATTTTCGATCAGCTGTAGCAGCCTTGCTTCCGCTTTTGTTGATTGCTCAACCTGTTGAAGCTTGCACGGGGTTCATCATCGGGAAGAAACTGACTGCCGACGGTTCGACCTTGGTAGGGCGTACAGAAGATTTAGAGCCCAACCATAATAAAAATTTTGTGGTCAGAGAGCGTGTCTACAATAAAAAAGGTGCCATCTTTGAAGATGCCGCCAACGGTTTTCAA
This sequence comes from Streptococcus sp. 210928-DFI.4.42, assembly GCF_020554365.1. Classification (NCBI taxonomy): domain Bacteria; kingdom Bacillati; phylum Bacillota; class Bacilli; order Lactobacillales; family Streptococcaceae; genus Streptococcus; species Streptococcus sp. 210928-DFI.4.42. The sequence goes on along the minus strand of NZ_JAJCHF010000021.1, from coordinate 2,356 downwards.
TATCCCTTGCCAGAGATTAGCTATAAGTATACAGCGGTTCCAGATGTCACCCCTGATCAGGGGATTTTTGACGAAGCAGGATTCAATGAATATGGGGTTTCCATTTCTGCCACTGTATCGGCTTCAGCAAATGACAAGATCCAAAAAGTGGATCCCTATGTCAAGGATGGCCTCGCAGAATCGGGCTTGACCAGTATCGTTCTCCCTAGTGTGAAAACCGCAAGAGAAGGGGTCGAACTCATTGCTAAAATCGTCGAAGAAAAAGGCGCTGCAGAAGGAAATATTGTGACCATTGCCGATAAAGAAGGCGTCTGGTATATGGAAATCCTATCTGGCCATCAATATGCGGCGATTCTCTTCCCAGAGGATCGGTTTGCGGTCTTTCCAAATACTTTCTTCTTAGGGGATGTAGATCTGTCAGATACCGAACGCACGATCGCCTCAAAAGATCTTGAAAAAGTCGCCAAAGAAGCCAATAGCTATAAGGAAGTGGACGGAAAATTCCACGTTTCTCAATCCTATAATCCGCCTTTGCAAGAAGCAGATCGCTCTCGGGTTTGGTCGGGAATCAAATCGCTAGACCCAAGCTCTCCTGTTAAATATGACGATGCGTCCTTTGACCTTCTTCATACAACCGATCGGAAATTAACTCTCCGCGATGCTATGAATCTCCAACGCAATCGTTTGGAAGGAACCAAATATAAACCACAGGATCAAATGGAGCTGGATGGAAAAGGTATTCCGAAAAAAGGGGAGTTTGATGCGGTTTATAAATACCCTATTTCCAATCCAAATGTCATGGAGGCCCATATTTTCCAACTGAAAGACGATGTCCCAGCGAGTGCGGGTGGGGGCACCATGTGGCTGTCGATGGGTAGTCCACGAAATGCTCCATATCTACCCTACTATGGCAATATTCTCAACACCTATCAAGCCTACCAAGAATTAGGGGATCATTACAATGATCGCTCTTGGTATTGGACCATTTCAAGAATCAATGACCTTGTGGCCAAGTATCCAGATTTATTCGAAGATGGGGCGATTCGTACTGAAATGGAACGATTGGAGTCTCAGTGGATGGTCGAACAAGATCTGAGTGATAAGGAGCAAATTGCCCTTGCTTCTCAGCCTGAAGAAGCGAGTGAGAAGGCAACAGAGGAAAGCTTGGCAAGAGCTGAGAAAACCTTCGAACGCTTGCAAGAAATCAGAAAAGAAGCAGAACAAAAGGTAGCAGATGAACACGGAAAAAGTGCTCTGCAGAATTTAGATGACGAAGAAGATGCTGCTTATGAAGAAAAGATTGATCTCGTTGAATTTGACTATGATTACATTCTAGCAGCAGGCTTATTCGGGGCAACCCTTCTAGCGATTGTGATCTACCTGATTCGCTCAAAGAAACAAAAGGGAGGAAAACAAGATGACTAAAATTCAAAGAGCCTCGATCTATCTTTTTCTACTGTTGGCAGGAATTGGCTTGGAGTTTGAACTCGGTCATCTTTCTCAACAAGAATTTAGCCAGTCTGCAGGCAGAGATTTGGTCTTAAACTTGTCTGTCTTAGCTGCAATTATTATCCCGCTCTATCTCTTTTCAAAACGATTGGGCAAGCAGTTGTCTGTCCCAACTTATGTCTTATGGATTGCCATGTTTGGAGGAGCCTTCGTAGCAGGCTGGTTGAGCTTTTCAGGCAATAGCTTGATTGATATTATGAATAGCCATGTGATCAAGGATGCCACTGTCTTTAACAAGTGGACCGATGCCTTGACGGCCCCATTTTCAGAGGAATTCTTTAAGGCTCTGGTTGCCTTTTGGGTTGTCTTGATGGTTGGCAAGAAAGATCTAAAAGCGATTCTAATTGCAGGCTTGGGCTCTGGCTTTGGTTTTCAAATCATTGAGGATTTAGGGTATGTTGCTCGCCAAACCAAAACCAGCCAATTAGCCGCGGTTACTGAGGCCATTAACCGGATCTCTGGTGGATTAGCTTCACATGCCCTCTATACTGCTGTTGTATCCGTTGGTATCTTCCTCTTGTTGTCTCAAGTAACCCAGCAAAAGGAAAAACTCTTTGGGCTTTGGTGTGTTCTCTCGACAGTAGCCAATCACTTCTTATGGAACTCTCCGTTTTATGAAACAGACCATCGGATTAATCTTCTCGTCGGACTACTCTTTGCCGTCCAAGTAGGGACCTTTATCGAAGTGGTGCTCTATACTAAGAAACATCCCGAGCTGCCATTTTTAAAACAATAAGAAAAATTTTTCAAACACAAAAGAGAGTGGGACAGAAATCGGTAATTCGTTAGAACTCGATTTCGTCGTCCCACCTCCGCACAGTTGAGTAGGGCTGTAAAAGCTGATGAA
>NZ_JAJCHF010000020.1:0-41729 GCF_020554365.1 Streptococcus sp. 210928-DFI.4.42 | reverse complement strand
ACTGCGTCTTGCTCGACAATCCAAAAATAATTGAGAGGCTAGGACTTTTGTCCCACTCTCTTTTCCTTATTTGCTAGGATGAGAGTCTTAGGAGATAGGAGATTCCGCCCTATTTATTGGAAGAAATCGCTTAAAGCCACAGGAAAAGCTAGCAATTTCATCTAAAAAGTGATAAAATAAACAATGTAAGTGGGATCAATCCCACAAAAATTTATAGGAGGCCTATTACACATGGCAATCGTTTCAGCAGAAAAATTTGTCCAAGCAGCTCGTGACAATGGTTATGCAGTTGGTGGATTTAACACAAACAACCTTGAGTGGACTCAAGCTATCTTGCGTGCAGCAGAAGCTAAGAAAGCTCCAGTACTTATCCAAACTTCTATGGGTGCTGCTAAATACATGGGTGGTTACAAAGTATGTAAAGCCCTTATTGAAAACCTTGTAGAATCAATGGGTATCACTGTACCAGTTGCAATTCACCTTGACCATGGTCACTACGACGATGCTCTTGAATGTATTGAAGCTGGTTACACTTCAATCATGTTTGACGGTTCACACCTTCCAGTTGAAGAAAACCTTAAATTGGCGAAAGATGTCGTTGAAAAAGCTCATGCTAAAGGTATCTCAGTAGAAGCTGAAGTTGGTACTATCGGTGGTGAAGAAGACGGTATCATCGGTGATGGTGAATTGGCACCAATCGAAGATGCTAAAGCAATGGTTGCTACAGGAATCGACTTCTTGGCTGCAGGTATCGGTAACATCCACGGTCCTTACCCAGCAAACTGGAAAGGTCTTCACCTTGACCACTTGCAAAAATTGACTGAAGCTGTTCCAGGATTCCCAATCGTATTGCACGGTGGATCAGGTATCCCTGATGATCAAATCCAAGCAGCGATCAAACTTGGTGTTGCGAAAGTTAACGTGAACACTGAATGCCAAATCGCATTTGCAAATGCTACTCGTCAATTCGTACGTGAATACGATGCAAACGAAGCAGAATACGACAAGAAGAAACTCTTCGACCCACGTAAATTCTTGAAACCAGGTTTCGAAGCAATTACAGCAGCTGTTGAAGAACGTATCGACGTATTCGGTTCAGAAGGCAAAGCTTAATTAAAAACAGGAAAGCAAGGTCCCGTGTGGATCTTGTTTTTTTGTATTGAGAAGTCGGATGCGGGTATTCTTTTGGGAGTTATGAAGCCTCTTGCTTACAGGTTTTATTTTTTGTACAATATGCCTATGAAAAAATTTAAACAGTTTAGCTGGATCATTTTTGTTATTCTTATCCTTTTTCTAGGAGGTACATTTGGTTTTCACCAACTTAGTTTACAAAAAGAAAGTAAGCTTCTCACACCTATAGGTAAGAAGGTTGTAGTCAATGGACATCAAATGAATGTATATGTTCAAGGTGAAGGATCTGAAACGATAGTATTTCTTTCAGGTGCAGGTATTGCTTCACCTATATTAGACTTTAAGAATCTAACAGATTCCCTATCCAAAAAATACAAAGTAGTCGTCGTAGAGCGGGCTGGCTATGGTTATAGCGAGGATAGTAATCAATCCAGAGATGTGATGGAAGTTTTGTCTGAGACCCGTCAAGCTCTATCACAAGCAAATGTAACAGGTCCTTTTATCATTCTGTCTCATTCAATGGCTAGTCTTGAAAGTCTGGCTTGGCAGGAAAAGTATCCTGATGAAGTGAAAGCCTTGGTTGGTCTGGATTGGGCATTACCAGCAAGTTATGAGGATTTAAAGGATAATCAGGCCTTGCTTACTGTGGCTTATTGGAGCAGTAAGATTGGCTTATTACGCTATTTCCCTGAGTCCTTTTATATAAAAAATCCAACTCTGACTGAAACTGAACGACAACAATATAAATTACTAGCATATAAGCAGTTGATGTCACAAGCCATGCTTCATGAATCCCGTTTGGCAAAGAAAAATGCCAAGAAAGTTCCATCTAGCATTAATCCGAAAATTCCAGCCTTACTCCTAGTTTCTAACGGTGAAGGCACGTCCTTTAGCCAATCAGAGTGGCAACGTTATGCAGAGAGATTTGCAAGCGACCAGTCTAATGTTCAAGTCGTCTATATGGATGCGCCTCACGACCTCTATCATTATCAAAGCAATGCTATTGTTTCTCGCATTAAAGAATTTTTGGAGAATAATTGAGGGCTTAAAAATCCATTGAGACTGATGATAATAATTAAATACTGAAGGATTAACAGTAGAATCGTTAATTTTTTCAATTAAAAAAATTCTTTTTCTTAACAAAAAACCTGCCCGTGAGGGTGGTTTTTTTGGTGTTTTAAGGAAACTATTTAACAGAATTTTTGATTAAAAGTTTCATTTTAAGAGAGAAATCTCTAATTTCATAATCAATAAGCAAACGCTTGCATTCCTATTTTTATTAGATTATAATAGGTTGGTATAAAGCCTTCTGTAATAATATTGAGAAAGTGTAGAAAGTAAGGATTTAGAATATTTGTAGTCAAAAATACAATGTTGCTTCTTACGATAGGGAGATAGATATGGCAATGATAGAAGTGCAACATCTTCGGAAAAATTTTGTGAAGACAGTTAAGGAGCCGGGGTTAAAGGGAGCCTTACGCTCCTTTATTCATCCTGAAAAGCAGACCTTTGAAGCGGTCAAGGATTTAACTTTTGAAGTTCCAAAAGGGCAGATTTTAGGATTTATCGGGGCAAATGGTGCTGGGAAGTCAACCACCATCAAAATGCTGACAGGAATTTTGAAGCCCACATCTGGCTTTTGTCGGATTAACGGCAAGATTCCCCAGGATAATCGCCAAGATTATGTCAAGGATATTGGAGTCGTTTTCGGACAACGCACCCAGCTATGGTGGGATTTGGCTCTGCAAGAGACCTACACGGTTTTGAAAGAGATCTATGATGTCCCAGACTCGCTCTTCCACAAGCGGATGGATTTTTTGAATGAAGTCTTGGATTTGAAGGACTTTATCAAGGATCCCGTGCGGACTCTTTCGCTAGGTCAACGGATGCGGGCGGATATTGCGGCTTCCTTGCTTCACAATCCCAAAGTTCTCTTTTTAGATGAACCGACTATTGGTTTGGATGTGTCGGTCAAGGACAACATTCGTCGGGCCATTACCCAGATTAATCAGGAGGAAGAGACAACTATTCTCTTGACTACTCATGATTTGAGTGATATTGAGCAACTCTGTGATCGGATTTTTATGATTGATAAGGGGCAAGAGATTTTTGATGGAACGGTTAGCCAGCTCAAGGAGACCTTTGGAAAGATGAAGACTCTCTCCTTTGACCTGACGCCAGGTCAAAATCATCTAGTCTCTCATTATGAGGGCTTGCCTGATATGTCCATTGATAGACAAGGAAATACTCTCAATATTGAATTCGATAGTTCCCGCTACCAGTCGGCAGATATTATCAAGCAAACCTTATCTGATTTTGAGGTCCGTGATTTGAAGATGGTAGATACGGATATTGAAGATATTATCCGTCGCTTCTATCGAAAGGAGCTCTAAGATGGTCAAATTGTGGAGACGTTATAAACCCTTTATCAATGCAGGGATTCAGGAGTTGATTAGCTATCGAGTCAACTTTATTCTTTATCGGATTGGCGATGTCATGGGTGCTTTTGTGGCTTTTTATCTATGGAAGGCTGTCTTTGATTCCTCCCAGGAGCCTTTGATTCAGGGCTTCAGTATGGCGGATATCACCCTCTACATCATCATGAGTTTTGTGACTAATCTTCTGACTAGGTCGGATTCTTCCTTTATGATTGGTGATGAGGTCAAGGATGGTTCCATTATCATGCGCTTGTTGCGACCAGTGCATTTTGCGGCTTCTTACCTCTTTACGGAGCTTGGTTCCAAGTGGTTGATTTTTATCTCTGTTGGACTGCCATTTTTAAGTGTCATTGTTTTGATGAAAATCTTATCTGGGCAAGGGATTGTAGAAGTGCTGGGACTAACTACCCTTTATCTTTTTAGCTTAACCCTGGCCTATCTGATTAACTTTTTCTTTAATATCTGCTTTGGATTTTCAGCCTTTGTATTTAAAAATCTTTGGGGTTCCAACCTACTTAAGACTTCCATAGTGGCCTTTATGTCTGGGAGTTTGATTCCCTTGGCTTTCTTTCCAAAGGTCATTTCAGATATTCTGTCCTTCTTACCTTTCTCATCCTTAATTTACACTCCGGTCATGATTATTGTTGGGAAATACGATGCTAGTCAGATTCTTCAAGCACTTTTGCTTCAGCTTTTCTGGCTTATAGTGATGGTGGGCTTGTCTCAGTTGATTTGGAAACGAGTCCAGTCATTTATCACCATTCAGGGAGGTTAGTATGAAAAAATATCAACGCATGCATCTGATTTTTATCAGACAGTACATCAAGCAAATCATGGAATACAAGGTCGATTTTGTGGTTGGTGTGTTGGGAGTCTTTCTGACTCAAGGCCTGAACCTCTTGTTTCTCAATGTCATCTTTCAACACATTCCCTCCCTAGAAGGTTGGACTTTTCAAGAAATTGCCTTTATCTATGGATTTTCCTTAATTCCAAAGGGACTAGATCATCTCTTTTTTGACAATCTATGGGCTTTAGGTCAACGACTAGTTCGAAAAGGGGAGTTTGACAAGTATCTGACTCGTCCTATCAATCCTCTCTTTCACATCCTCGTTGAGACCTTTCAGATTGATGCCTTGGGTGAACTTTTGGTCGGTGGAATTTTACTAGCGACAACGGCGACTAGCATTGCTTGGACTCTTCCAAAATTCCTGATTTTTCTAGTTTGTATTCCTTTTGCGACCTTGATTTATACTTCCTTGAAAATTGCTACAGCCAGCATCGCTTTTTGGACCAAGCAGTCAGGTGCCATGATTTACATTTTCTATATGTTTAATGATTTTGCCAAGTATCCTATTTCTATTTACAATTCGCTCCTTCGTTGGTTAATTAGCTTTATTGTACCTTTCGCCTTTACGGCCTACTATCCTGCCAGCTATTTCTTGCAGGACAAGGATGGACTCTTTAATATTGGTGGTTTGATTCTGATTTCCCTTGTTTTCTTTGTTATTTCCCTCAAACTTTGGGATAGGGGATTGGATGCCTACGAAAGTGCTGGTTCGTAAGAGGTAAAGTAAGACTAAAATCAAGAAAGGAACTTATGATGTTTGTAATTAAAGAAGTCAAGGGTGAAGATCAAAAAATGGCAGTTGTCGCTGAGATTTTAAGGGATTTGCCAGAATGGTTTGGAATACCAGAAAGCACGCAAGCCTACATCGAAGGAGCCAAGGACTTGCAAGTGTGGGCCACCTATCAGGAGGATGATTTGCTTGGCTTTGTAAGCTTGTCCTATTCTAGTGAAGATTGTGCAGAGATTGATTGTCTCGGTGTAAAAAAAGCTCATCAAGGCAGGGGGATTGGAAGTCAGTTGCTTGCTACTTTGGAAAGTGAAGCCTGCAAAAAAGTCGACTATTTACAGGTAAAAACAGTGGCAGAAGGTTCTAATAAGAACTACGATCGAACAAATGTCTTTTATCGCAGTCTTGGTTTTAAAAAATTAGAGATTTTTCCGCAACTATGGGATCCACAGAATCCATGTCAGATTCTGATTAAAAAGATCAACTAAAAGTGCTTGACATCCGCTATCAGAGTGCTATACTAAGAAGGTAATCGCCGATTTAGCTCAGTTGGTAGAGCAACGCACTCGTAACGCGTAGGTCACAGGTTCGATCCCTGCAATCGGCATAGAAAAAATCTGCTTTGAAGGAGCGAGACGACGAATGATGGTGATCACATATTCGTTCGGTCTCGCTCTTTTTTTGACCGCATAGGCACCTTTTTTGACCACTTAGTCAAAAGTCCTTGTCTCCGTAGGAGCTCTCTGCTATCATAGAATCATCAAAGGAAGAAATACTTCCGAATAATCAAAATGAGGTATATGATGATGAAAAAACTACTTGGACTTGGATTTATTTTGGTTGCTCTTGCAGTTGTGACAATGGGAATGGTTGGTTTTCCAAAGCTTGATGTGAATATCTGGCCTTTATTCCCCGTTCTCTTATTTGCTTTCTTTACTCTTGAAAATCTGATGAAACAGGACTACAAGGCAAGTGTCATCTGTGCTTTAATTGCTCTGATGATTGCAAACGCGATCTACGATCTCTTGCCGGTTTCAAATGGCTTAGTGATCACAGCGGGTGTCCTTGCTTGTGTGGGTCTTAGTTTTCTTTTACCGGATAAGGAAAGCAACAAATAAAGAAAGAGAGTGGGACAGAAATCGGTCATTCGTTAGAATTCGATTTCGTCGTCCCACCTCCGCACAGTTGAGTAGGACTATAAAAGCTGATGAAATCAGCGTAGTAGAGCCCACTCAACCACTGCGTCTTGCTCGACAATCCAAAGACAATTGAGAGGCTAGGACTTTTGTCCCAGCCTCTTTACTTCTCAAAAGCTACCTCTTGATGGGCAAAACGTGCCACTTACTGAAAAGCCCTTGTTTTGTTTTCAACAGCTGTTATAATGGTACTATCAAAACGTTGGGAAAGGAGTTTTATGAAAGTTAGAATCGAATTGGATTCATCAATGGACGAGCCTGAGATCTTGATTCGAGCTCCTCGCTTGACCCCGGAGTTGACCCAGCTACAAGAGAGCATCCTCGAACAAAAGATCGCTCCACTAGCCTTCTACAAGGATCGAAGCGAGTATTTTCTAGATGTAGCATCGATCCTCTTTTTTGAGACGGATGGGGAGAAGATCTACGGGCATACTAGGGACGAGGCCTATGAGGTCAAGCAGAAGCTCTATGAGTTGGAGGAGCTGCTTCCCATCGCCTTTTGTCGGATTTCCAAATCCACTATTGTCAACGCAAAGCAGATCTACTCTCTGGAAAAGTCTTTTTCAGGAACCAGCACGGTCAATTTCTACCAGACCCACAAGCAGGTTCATGTATCCAGGCGCTACTATCAACTCTTAAAAGAACGACTAAATGAAATGAGGTAATATCATGAGAAAAAAATTAATTGGAGTATTCTTAATCCTATTAGCAGCCTTAATCCTTTTACAAGGCTATTTTGTAAAATGGGACATCAGCATCTGGACCTTAGCTTGGGTCACCTTGCTTGCAGTCCTGTCCCTCTCTAGTTTCTTGAAGCGCCATTTTGGTTGGGGCTTTACCTATGGACTGTTAGCCCTCTTTTGTCTCAATGGGCAATACCATTTTCTTCCGGTGTCCAATTCGGTGGTTATCCTTTCTTCAATCCTAGCAGTGATCGGTCTCAATATTTTATTCAGCCCCTCTAAGAAGATAAAGGAACGTTTTGAATCTTATTCCACTGGCTCGATGAGCAGGGCGGATGGCAATGACATCGATGTCTCTTTTTCCACAGTGACAAAATATCTCAATGACCAACACTTTACTCATGGAAGTGCGGATGTGAGCTTGGGAGAAGCTTCTATCTATTTTGACAATTGCCGCATCGAAGGTCCATCTGCCCAGTTTGTTGTCGATGTTTCCCTTGGAAGTTTGAGTCTCTATGTACCAAGTGATTGGCGGGTCCATGTAAATGTGGATAATTCCCTCTCAGCAATCCAACATCAGGAAAATCCAAGTGCTCTGACAAGCAAGGATTTCTACATTACGGGCGATGTTTCCTTAGGAAATCTGGAAATTATCTATGTCGGAGCGAATTCGTTTTCTTAAGTCGGAAATGAAAAACTTTGGCCAAAAGCTTGCCAAGAGAGATTTTTTTTGGTAATATAGTACGGTATGTGGTGCTAGCACATCCGTTATATTAGATCTAATAGGAGGAAACACAGAAATGGCTAAAGTATGTTATTTCACAGGTCGTAAGACTGTATCAGGTAACAACCGTTCACACGCTATGAACCAAACAAAACGTGCCGTAAAACCAAACCTTCAAAAAGTAACTGTCCTTATTGATGGTAAACCTAAAAAAGTTTGGGCTTCAGCTCGTGCATTGAAATCTGGTAAAGTAGAACGCGTTTAATAAAGAATATAGAACCTCATAGAGGTTCTTTTCTTTTTCTCTAGAGACAGCTGTCACAGCGGGAGAAGAATAGTCCCTACCCTTTTACAGCTGATCTTTTTTATGGTAAAATAGAATATAAAATACTTTTGAGGTAGAAATTATGACAGTAAAAATCAATACAAAGGACGGTCAAATTGAATTGACTGATGAGGTTATCGCAACTGTTGTAGGCGGTGCTGCTACTGAGATCTTCGGTGTGGTTGGAATGGCCAGCAAAAATGCGATCAAAGATAATTTCCAAGCCCTCCTAGGGAAAGAAAACTTCTCTAAAGGTGTTGTTGTCAAAACAACGGAAGCAGGAACTATCGCAGTTGATGTTTACACTGTTTTGAGCTATGGAACAAAAATTAGCGAAGTCTCAAAAAATATTCAAGAACGTGTGAAATTTAGTTTGGAAAATCAACTTGGAATCACTACGGATACTGTGAATGTCTATATTCAAAATATCAAGATTGTGGGAGAATAATCGTGGCTAATATTACTACAAGTTTATTTCAAGAAATGGTTCAAGCGGGGGCTACGCGCTTAAATAAACAAGCGGAATATGTAAACTCTTTGAACGTCTTTCCTGTACCAGACGGGGACACAGGAACCAATATGGGAATGACCATCGAAAATGGGGCCAAAGAAGTATCGGACCGTTCTGCTTCAACTGTTGGAGAAGCAGCAGGGATCTTCGCTAAAGGTCTCTTGATGGGGGCGCGTGGGAACTCAGGAGTTATCACTTCTCAATTGTTCCGCGGATTTTCTCAAAGTGTCAAAGACAAAGAAGAATTGGATGGAGCAGCACTTGCAGCAGCCTTCCAGTCTGGTGTAGAAGTTGCTTATAAGGCCGTTATGAAGCCGGTTGAAGGAACCATTTTGACGGTTTCTCGTGGGGCAGCCATTGGGGCCAAGAAGAAAGCAGAATCTACCAATGATGCAGTAGAAGTTATGCGTGCCGCTCTTGAAGGAGCTAAAACAGCTCTTGCGAAGACTCCAGATATGTTGCCAGTCTTGAAAGAAGTTGGCGTGGTAGACTCTGGTGGTCAAGGGTTGGTCTTCATCTATGAAGGATTCTTGTCAGCCTTGACAGGTGAATTCATCGCTTCTGAAGAGTTCCAAGCAACACCTGCAACCATGTCAGAAATGATTAATGCAGAACACCACAAGTCAGTCGCTGGCCATGTGGCTACTGAAGACATCAAGTTTGGTTACTGTACAGAAATCATGGTCGCTTTGAAACAAGGTCCAACCTATGTCAAAGACTTCGATTACGATGAATTCCGTAACTATTTGAACAACCTTGGGGATTCCCTATTGGTGGTGAATGACGATGAGATTGTCAAAGTTCACGTCCATACAGAAGATCCAGGTCTTGTCATGCAAGAAGGTCTTAAGTACGGAAGCTTGGTCAAGGTCAAAGTCGACAACATGCGCAACCAACACGAAGCGCAAGTTGAAAAAGAAGAACGTCAAGCCAAACCAGTTGAAGAAAAAGAATATGCCATCATCGCAGTTGTAGCGGGTGATGGATTGGCTGATATTTTCAAAGCGCAAGGAGTAGATTACATCATCTCTGGTGGTCAAACCATGAACCCATCAACAGAAGACTTTGTCAAAGCGGTTGAAGAGTTGAATGCGCGCAACATCATTATCTTGCCAAACAACAAGAATATCTTAATGGCTGCTCAATCTGCAGCAGAAGTGATTGATCAACCTGCAGCAGTTGTTGAGACCAAGACCATCCCTCAAGGATTGACTAGTCTTCTTGCCTTTGATGAAAGCAAATCGATCGAAGAGAACTACGAACGCATGAGCGCTTCATTGGGTGATGTTGTGTCTGGTAGTGTGACAACAGCGGTTCGCGATACCACTATTGATGGGCTTGAAATCCATGAAAATGATAATCTTGGAATGGTCGATGGCAAAATCGTTGTTTCAAACCCAGATATGATGGAAACCTTGGAAGAAACATTCGCTTATATGTTGGATGAAGACAGTGAAATTGTGACCATCTATGTCGGTGAAGACGGCAGTGAGGAGTTGGCAAATGAATTGGCCCAAGCCCTTGCTGAGAAGTATGAGGATGTAGAAGTGGAAATCCACCAAGGTGGCCAACCCGTCTACCCATACTTGTTTAGTGTAGAATAATTGAACAGAAGGTTCCTTTCGGAACCTTTTTTGTATATAGAAAAACGAGGAGATTCCCTATGAAATCAGTGTGATTCAGAGGGATTGAGACTGAAGTGACCCTCCACGGAGGCTTTATTTGTGAGAAAAAGGAGTTTCTGCAAAAAGTCTCACATTCATCAGATTTTTATTCAAATGGAAGAGCTTGAAAAGAGGGGAAAATGCTTTGAACAGTGGAGTTTTTAGACAAGAAAGACGCGATATGTTATACTGGTATCAGTATGTGAAAGGAGAGTTATAAAAATGAAGAAATTTTTTGTAACCCTTGGGCTAGCCATTTTGGTATTGACTGGTTGTTCGCAATCCCAAACGAAGAAAACTACAACCGCTAGCTCATCTAGCAGTTCCACTGTTAAAAAAGAAGTAAAAAATGAAGAAAAAACCACAACCTTAGTTGGAGATATCAAGGGAACAAAACACCGGGATATCATCAAGTCTAAGGGAGATAAGGTTGAAAACCTTCGCATCGAAGTGACGGCCGATCTGCCCCAACAACTTGGGACCATCGCAGCAGAGAAGTCGCCTGAAGAACTCACAGCAGCCATTCAAGCTTTACTGGAGCAAAATGAAGACTACAAGAAGCTGAAAACCGTTCCTGGTTTTAGCTTGGAGTATAGCGTTACACCAGAGAAGAAATTGCTCTCAACCAGTGTGATTGACCTCAACCAAATTGACGCCAAGTCTCTAGAAGAAATTTCTTACTTCAAAGATGCTGGTCTCAATGATTTGAAAAACATGAAGGCAGATGCCTTGGTGAAGGCCTTGAAATTGCATGGCATGAAAGAAGAAGGCCAGTAAGAAGAATAGAAAAGTCGAGTGAAGTCACTTGGCTTTTTTTAGTGACTTTTGTCATGTGAGCGAGTGACAAAATCATCTAGTTGCCTCTTCTTCCTTTTCATATAATAAAGTCAGAAAGTAAGAGGTAAGGAAAAATGAAACAATGGTTCTATAAAGTGTTTACGTTAACAGTGGTGGGGATGGTCGTCTATTTGATCTTTTCAAAGGATGATAGTCTCTATTACCATTTCCCTTGGGAATTATTTGCTGGGATTGGCATCATGAGCTGGGCGGTTCAAGAAGGATTGAAAATGGTCAAGGCGGTAAAAAAGGAAATGGAGCAATGAAAAAAACGGGAGCGACCTTGGTCGTCTTTGTCATCATTCCAGCTAGCCAAGCCTGCTTGAAAGGAGAGTATCATGAGCATCATTAGAGTAGAGAACTTGAAAAAAAGGATCAAAGGAAAAGTCATTTTAGAAGATCTTTCTTTTGCGGTTGAACGGGGGGATTGTCTGGCCTTGATCGGGCCAAACGGAGCTGGGAAAACAACCTTGATGAACTGTCTTCTGGGAGATATGAAAGCGACGTCTGGGATCATTGAAGTAGAGGGGAAGGCTCCTGGTCATCCTCAGTTAAAGGCTAGTGTGTCCTATCTCCCTCAAGAGAATGCCATTGTGCAAAAGCTAACCGTGCAGGAACTGATCAACTTCTTTCGCTCTATTTATCCCAACCCCTTAACAGGAGAAGAAATTGATGATCTATTGCGATTCAGTCTGGAACAAAAAAAGCAATTGGCCAGTAAGTTATCTGGTGGGCAAAAGCGTCTCCTATCCTTTGTGTTGACCTTGATTGGTCGTCCGAGTCTTTTGTTTTTGGACGAGCCAACTGCTGGAATGGATACATCCACTCGCCAACGCTTTTGGGAGATCGTTGGGCATTTAAAGGAAGAAGGTGTGACCATTGTCTATTCTTCGCATTACATCGAGGAAGTAGAGCACACGGCTGATCGAATTTTGGTCTTGCATCAGGGGCATTTGCTTCGGGATACGACGCCTCTCGCTATGAGAAGCGAAGAAGTTGAAAAACATTTCACCCTGCCTTTGCGTTACCAAGCTCTAGTGGCAGAGATGGAAGGTGTTAGTGAAGTAATCATTAAACCCGATGCTCTTCAGATTGTGACACGTGATGCCAATAGTTTGTGGACTCGCTTGCAAGAAGAAGGATGTTCGATCCAAGAAATCGAAGTAAGCAATCGAAGTTTATTGGATTCTATTTTTGAAAATACAAAGGAAGTAGGTAGAGAAGATGAAACGCATGAAAGCTCTCGGCGTGGTTGAGTGGCATTTGACCAGTCGCCAAGCTATTTATTACTTGTTATCAATTGGGATGCCCACGGCCTTTTATCTCTTCTTTTCAGGGATGTACCAGGAAACACCAGGAGCACCTGCTCACTTTATGAGGGATTATCTCCTCTCCATGACGGCATTTTCTATGATGTCTACGGCTATCTTTTCTTTTCCAACCGTTCTTGAAACCGATCGACTCAATAATTGGCAAAAAGTCTTGCGCCATACCCCCGTATCTATGGTAGAATATTATCTAATAAAGGTTGTGGGTCTCTTTGTCGATTTTCTCCTATCGATTGGAGTTGTCTTTACCGTGGGCCATGTGGTGCGGCATGTGAATATGCCCCTACAGGATTGGGTCTTAGCAGCCTTTATTCTCATCCTAGGAAGTCTAGCGTTTGTGGCTCTCGGTCTGATTTTGACCCTGCTTCCTTCCAGTCAATTGATGTCTGTTGTGGGCAATCTCCTTTACATGGGGCTGGCTGTCATGGGTGGACTATGGATGCCCATTAGTCTCTTTCCAGAATGGATGCAAGCCATTGGCAAATGCCTTCCAACCTATCAATTGATGGAGCTGATTAAGACCTTTTTAAACAAGGGACAGGTCAATGTCTTTGCGAGTGTCTATTTAACCTTGTTTACCCTGGTCTTGTTTGCCCTTGTTATCGTTTATCGTCGTCATTCTGAGGTTCGTTCATGATTGAAAAACTCAAACATATTCACCATATGTTTTACGTAGGCTTAATCTTTATGGCCTTTCCCTTTGCTTCTATTTTCTTAGGGCAGATTCCCTGGTGGCATTTCTTTTTAGCCATCTTCTTTATGATAAGCTATCTAGGTATCCTCATTACTGAAAATAAGAAACTGACCTGGCTTTTTTGGATTTATCTTCTGCTGTATATTGCAGGAAATACCTTTTTTGTTGGAACTAGCTTTTGTTGGTTTTACTATTATGTGAGCAATATTTTGATCTATCGTTTTGGGATTCGCGATTTTCGCTCGCCCTTTCTTTGGACGGCTGTTGGATCACTACTGATCCTTTTTGGAGCTCTATTATTTAATAGGGAGATGAGAGAAAATGATTGGCTTTTTGTCCTGATCGTCTCTTTGTTTATCGCGGTTATGACCTTTAGTATGGTTCGGATGGAGATGATGGAAGAGTTGAAAGTTGACCATGCCAAGCAAAACGCCCAGATCAATCTCTTGCTGGCAGAAAACGAGCGCCATCGGATTGGCCGTGATCTGCATGACAGTCTAGGACACACCTTTGCCATGCTCAGTGTCAAGGCGGACCTAGCTGATCAATTCTTGGCATTGGGTCAGGTTGAGAAGGCCCAGGAGCAGGTGCAAGAGATTCAAGCCATCAGTCAAGAGTCCATGCACCAAGTCCGTGAGATTGTGGAGAATTTGAAGCAGCGAACCCTGGCAAGAGAGCTAGAAACCGTCAAGCAAATGCTGGAAGTAGCTCAAATCAAAGTGGAGATTCAGAACGAGCTTGATACAGCCAGCATCTCGCCGATCCTAGAATCTGCTCTAGCCATGGTGTCTCTGGAATTAGCCACCAATATGATCAAACATGCCAAAGCGACACAGGCCCTTCTCTTTTATCGCTCTACCGAGACAGGAGTGGAAATGGTCGCAGAAGACAATGGCATCGGCTTTGCCACAGTCTCCGATAAAGACCTGCACTCGATTCGCGAACGGATTGCCTTGTTGGGAGGAGAGCTGGAGATCAGTCATCAACACAAGCCGACCAGGATAGAAATACGGATCCCCTATCAAGAAAGGAAATAAGATGCGCTTATTAGTTGCTGAAGACCAAAGTATGTTGCGCGATGCCCTTTGCCAGCTCTTGCTCCTGCAAGAGGATGTGGAAGATGTCTTGCAGGCTGGCGATGGACAAGAGGCCATTCGTTTACTCGAAACACATCCAGCCGATATTGCGATTTTAGATATCGAAATGCCCATCAAAACAGGGTTAGAAGTGTTGGAATGGGCTAAAAGTCAACAACCCCAGCTCAAGGTCGTCATCGTTACCACCTTTAAGCGACCGGGCTATTTTGAGCGGGCCCTCAAGGCTGGAGTCGATGCCTATGTCTTAAAAGAACGCCGCATTACGGATTTGATGGCCACTCTTCATGCAGTTTTAGCAGGGCAAAAAGAATATTCGCCTGAATTAATGGAAGGGATCTTGACCCATCCCAATCCTCTGAGCCCTCAAGAAAAGGCAGTTTTAAAAGAAGTCGCAAAAGGGGCTTCTAACCAAGAAATTGCTGATCGCTTATTTCTCTCAAACGGGACCATCCGCAATTATATGTCAGCCATTCTGACCAAGTTGGATGCGGAAAACCGGACCGAGGCGGCAAAAATTGCCCAAGAAAAGGGTTGGTTATAAGGAAAAAAAGTTTCTAGGAGTTCCTAGAGACTTTTTTCTGATAGACCTAGCATTTTTAGAAAAACTCTCATTCTTCGGATTTGGATAGAAAATTCAGAAAATTTACTATTTTTCCTTGAAATATTTTCTAAAAATGGTATGATAGTAGCATGCTAATTTGATATACAAAGTACTGGAAAGGAGAGACATGGAGAAAATTACCTTAGAAACTGCAAAAACCGGTTCAGAGCTCGTTCTTGAAACCCTGCGTGATTTGGGCATTGACACGATTTTTGGTTATCCTGGTGGAGCGGTTTTGCCTTTATACGATGCCATCTATAGCTTTGAGGGTATCCAGCATATCTTGGGTCGTCATGAACAAGGATGCTTGCATGAGGCTGAAGGCTACGCCAAATCAACTGGAAAGCTGGGTGTCGCAGTCGTCACGAGTGGACCGGGGGCGACCAATGCCATTACAGGGATTGCAGATGCCATGAGCGATAGCGTTCCCTTATTAGTTTTCACTGGTCAAGTCAATCGTGCTGGGATCGGGAAAGACGCCTTCCAAGAAGCAGATATTGTGGGAATTACCATGCCCATCACCAAGTACAACTATCAAGTACGTGAGACGGCAGATATTCCGCGAATTATCACAGAAGCTGTCCATATTGCGACGACTGGACGCCCTGGTCCGGTGGTAATTGACCTTCCAAAGGATGTGTCTGCTTTAGAGACAGATTTTATCTATGAACCAAGTGTGAAGCTTCCAAGCTACCAGCCTACCATTGAACCCAATGAATTGCAGATCAAAAAGATTTTGAAGCAATTGAGTAAGGCTAAAAAACCAGTTCTTCTTGCTGGTGGTGGGGTGAGTTACGCTGGAGCTGCAAAAGAGTTGATTGCTCTAGCAGAGCGCTATCAGATTCCAGTAGTGACCAGTCTGTTAGGTCAAGGAACGATTGCAACCAGTCATCCTCTTTTCCTAGGGATGGGAGGAATGCACGGATCCTTCGCGGCCAATATCGCTATGACAGAGACAGATTTCATGATCAGTGTTGGTTGTCGATTTGATGACCGTTTGACAGGGAATCCAAAGACTTTCGCTAAAAATGCTAAGGTTGCCCATATTGACATTGATCCTGCAGAGATTGGGAAGATCATTGCTGTCGACATTCCTGTTGTTGGCGATGCAAAGAAAGCCTTGCAACAATTGCTAGCAGAGCCAACGGTTCATAACAACACAGAAAAATGGATCGAAAAGGTGACCCAAGATAAGAACCGGGTTCGTTCATACGACAAGAAAGAACGGGTTGTGCAGCCACAAGCTGTGATCGAACGCATTGGAGAGTTGACCAAGGGGGACGCTATTGTCGTCACAGACGTTGGACAACACCAAATGTGGGCAGCTCAATACTATCCTTACCAAAATGAGCGCCAATTGGTAACATCTGGTGGTCTAGGAACGATGGGATTCGGTGTTCCTGCAGCTATCGGAGCGAAAATTGCCAATCCAGATAAAGAAGTTGTTCTCTTTGTCGGAGATGGTGGGTTCCAAATGACCAACCAAGAATTAGCGATCTTAAATATTTATAAGGTTCCGATCAAGGTTGTTATGCTCAACAATCACTCGCTTGGGATGGTCCGCCAATGGCAAGAAGCCTTCTATGATGGTCGGACGTCAGAGTCAGTCTTTGATAGCCTTCCGGATTTCCAATTGATGGCGCAAGCCTACGGGATCAAGAATTATAAATTTGATAATCCTGAAACTCTTGAGAAGGATTTGGAAGTCATCACAGAAGATGTACCAATGTTCATCGAAGTAGACATTTCTCGGAAAGAGCATGTGTTGCCGATGGTACCAGCTGGTAAGAGTAATCATGAGATGTTGGGGGTGAAGTTTAATGCGTAGAATGTTAACAGCCAAACTTCAAAACCGCTCAGGTGTTCTGAACCGCTTTACAGGAGTCTTGTCGAGACGTCAAGTCAATATCGAAAGTATCTCTGTTGGAGCAACAGAAAACCCTAATGTATCGCGGATTACCATTATCATTGATGTTGCTTCGCATGATGAAGTAGAGCAAATCATCAAACAGCTCAACCGCCAGATTGATGTGATTCGCATTCGTGATATCACTGACAAACCACACTTGGAGCGCGAAGTGATTCTGGTGAAAGTTTCTGCACCAGCTGAGAAGCGGGCAGAAATCTTGGCCATTATTCAACCTTTCCGTGCGACCGTGGTCGATGTGGCCCCAAGCTCTATCACCGTTCAAATGACGGGAAATGCAGAAAAGAGCGAAGCCCTCATTCGTGTTATTCGACCGTATGGGATTAAAAACATCGCCCGCACCGGCGCAACCGGATTTACTCGAGATTAATTCTCGACTGAAAATTGTTATCCTCGCCTTAAAAAGGCAAATTAAAATAGAAAAGAGATTTTACTTATGGCAGTTCAAATGGAATATGAAAAAGACGTTAAAGTTGCAGCATTAACTGGAAAGAAAATTGCTGTGATCGGTTATGGTTCTCAAGGACATGCACACGCACAAAACTTGCGTGATTCAGGTCATGATGTCATCATCGGTGTGCGCCCAGGGAAATCATTTGATAAGGCAAAAGAAGATGGTTTTGATACCTATACAGTAGCAGAAGCAACTAAATTGGCTGATGTTATCATGATCTTGGCACCAGACGAAATCCAACAAGAACTTTACGAAGCAGAAATTGCTCCAAACCTTGAAGCTGGTAATGCGGTTGGTTTCGCACACGGATTTAACATCCACTTCGAATTCATCAAAGTTCCTAAAGATGTTGATGTTTTCATGTGTGCTCCTAAAGGACCAGGTCACTTGGTACGTCGTACATTTGAAGAAGGTTTTGGTGTTCCTGCACTTTACGCAGTATACCAAGATGCTACTGGTAATGCGAAAGATATCGCTATGGACTGGTGTAAAGGTGTTGGTGCGGCACGCGTTGGTCTTCTTGAAACAACCTACAAAGAAGAAACGGAAGAAGATTTGTTCGGAGAACAAGCTGTACTTTGTGGTGGTTTGACTGCCCTTATCGAAGCTGGTTTTGAAGTGTTGACTGAAGCTGGGTATGCTCCAGAATTGGCCTACTTTGAAGTTCTTCACGAAATGAAATTGATTGTGGACTTGATCTACGAAGGTGGCTTCAAGAAAATGCGTCAATCAATCTCGAACACTGCTGAATACGGTGACTATGTATCAGGCCCACGTGTCATCACTGAGCAAGTGAAAGAAAATATGAAATCTGTTCTTGCTGACATTCAAAATGGTAACTTCGCTAACGACTTTGTTAACGACTACAAAGCTGGACGTCCAAAATTAACTGCTTACCGTGAACAAGCTGCTAACCTTGAAATTGAAAAAGTTGGTGCTGAATTACGTAAAGCAATGCCGTTCGTTGGTCAAAACGACGATGACGCCTTCAAAATCTACAACTAATTGTCTGTAGAAGACTAAGCAAGTTGGGACACCCTGGCTTGCTTTTTTCATCAAAACACAGCAACAGAGGTATGAAATGATAACAGCAAAAGATGTGGCTAAGGCCCATAAAATATTAAGAGGGGTCGTTGTTAATACGCCTCTTGAATACGACCACTATTTATCTGAAAAATATGGGGCAAAGATTTATTTGAAAAAAGAAAATGCCCAACGTGTTCGTTCTTTCAAAATTCGTGGTGCTTACTTTGCGATCTCTCAATTATCAAAAGAAGAGCGGGAACGTGGGGTAGTGTGTGCTTCTGCGGGAAACCATGCGCAAGGGGTTGCTTATACTTGTAATGAAATGAAGATTCCAGCGACCATCTTCATGCCGATTACGACACCGCAACAAAAGATCGGCCAAGTCCGATTCTTTGGTGGGGATTATGTAACAATCAAGTTGGTCGGGGATACCTTTGATGCATCAGCTAAGGCGGCCCAAGAATTTACGCTTGCAGAAAAACGGACCTTTATTGACCCGTTTGATGATCCACACGTACAGGCTGGCCAAGGAACAGTGGCCTATGAAATTCTTGAGGAAGCTCGAAAAGAATCGATTGCCTTTGATGCTGTCCTTGTCCCTGTTGGTGGAGGAGGCCTCATTTCAGGTGTTTCTACCTATATCAAAGAAACGGATCCTCGGATTGAAGTCATTGGGGTAGAGGCTGAAGGAGCACGCTCCATGAAGGCTGCTTTTGAAGCAGGTGGTCCCGTCAAATTACCAGAAATCGATAAGTTTGCAGACGGGATTGCTGTGCAAAAGGTGGGACAATTGACTTATGAAGTGACCCGTCAACATGTGGAAACTTTGGTTGGGGTCGATGAAGGCTTGATTTCAGAGACTTTGATTGATCTTTATTCCAAACAAGGGATCGTAGCCGAACCAGCGGGAGCAGCTAGTGTGGCATCCCTTGAAATCTTGCGCGAATACATCAAGGGGAAAACCATTTGTTGTATTATCTCAGGTGGGAATAATGATATCAACCGTATGCCTGAGATGGAAGAACGTGCCTTGATCTACGATGGGGTCAAACACTACTTTATCGTCAATTTCCCACAACGTCCAGGGGCCCTTCGTGAATTTGTAAATGATATCTTAGGGCCAAATGATGATATTACACGTTTTGAATACATCAAGCGTGCTAGTAAGGGAACAGGCCCTGTCTTGATTGGGGTTACTTTGGCCAATAAGCATGACTATGCAGGTTTGGTCAATCGTATTGAGCGTTTTGATCCCTCTTTCATTAACTTGAACGGAAATGAAACTCTCTATAATATGCTGGTCTGAGTATCATACAGAAACAATCGACCATTTAAGCAATATATTTTTAAGGAATATATTGCTTTTTTATCAACACTTGTGATATGATATGCGTAAATTAAAAGGAGGAACTTTTTATGCCTGGATTTATTATCTTTGTTTTATTCTTGCTACTGGTTGCAGGATTCATTGTGATTAGCTCACTATATGTGGTCAAGCAACAATCCGTTGCCATCATTGAGCGCTTCGGACGTTATCAAAAAATTAGCGATAGTGGCATTCATATGCGAGCGCCTTTTGGTATCGATAAAATTGCAGCACGAGTTCAATTGCGCGTCTTGCAGAGTGAGATCGTGGTTGAAACAAAAACTCAGGACAACGTATTCGTTACCATGAATGTGGCGACACAATACCGAGTGAACGAAAGCAACGTAAAGGATGCCTACTACAAGTTGATGCGTCCAGAGTCACAGATTAAATCATACATTGAAGATGCTTTGCGTTCTTCTGTTCCCAAGTTGACCTTGGATGAATTATTTGAGAAAAAAGATGAAATCGCCCTTGAAGTTCAAAAACAAGTGGCAGAAGAAATGTCAACTTATGGATATATTATTGTAAAAACCTTGATCACCAAAGTTGAGCCAGATGCCGAAGTGAAACAATCCATGAACGAGATCAATGCGGCGCAAAGAAAACGCGTGGCAGCTCAGGAATTGGCAGAAGCAGACAAGATCAAGATCGTTACTGCTGCCGAAGCTGAGGCGGAAAAAGACCGCTTGCACGGGGTCGGTATTGCCGAGCAACGGAAGGCTATTGTCGATGGATTGGCAGACTCTATTAAAGAGTTAAAAGGTGCGAATGTAGACTTGACCGAAGAGCAAATCATGTCTATTCTGTTAACCAATCAGTACTTAGATACCTTGAATAATTTTGCTGATAAAGAAGGGAATAATACGATTTTCCTACCAGCAAACCCGGATGGAGTCGAAAACATTCGTACACAAATATTATCAGCCCTGAAAGCAAAGTAAACTTTTTCTCATTTTTTAAAAAAGGTTCGTATTTTCAGCAATTTTAGTTGACAAAATGTGCAAAACAATTTATATTAGTATTGGAAATAATAATATAGGAGAAAGATCATGGCTAAATCGAACTTTGAAAAAGTAGAATCAGTTGTTGGATGGGTACGCGATAAGAAAATTACGGGCTATCGTATCAGTAAAGAAACAAATGCCCGTGAAATGTCTATCATTGCCTTGGCTCAAGGACGTGCAAAAGTGAAGAACATCTCTTTTGAAACTGCACTCGGATTGATTGATTTTTATGACAAAAATCATCAAAAATTCGAAGATTAATTTGTTGTTCCAATTAAAAACCAGAGAGGCTTCCTCTCTGGTTTTTTCTATGCCTTAAAAGAAGAGGAGGTACAAAAAACAGCTTGCTTCCATACTGGTAAGCAAACTGTTTCAAGAGATTAGTGTAAGAAGCGTTGAAGGAATTCCTTGGTCCGTTCTTCTTTGGGATTACTAAAGATTTCTTTTGGATCCCCCTGCTCAGCAATGACCCCCTTGTCCATGAAGATGACACGGCTAGAGACATCGCGGGCAAATTCCATTTCGTGGGTTACGACGATCATGGTCAAACCTTCTTTAGCGAGGTCCTGCATGATTTTCAAAACTTCCCCAACCATTTCAGGGTCCAGGGCGGAAGTTGGTTCATCAAAGAGGATAGCATCAGGATCCATGGAAAGGGCACGTGCGATAGCGACCCGTTGCTTTTGACCACCTGAAAGTTGTTTCGGACGGGCAGCCCAATATTGAGATCCCATACCGACTTTTTCAAGGTTTTCTTTGGCAACTTTTTCTGCGGTTTCACGATCACGCTTGAGGACGGTTGTTTGTGCAACGATCGTATTTTCCAAGACGTTTAAATTTTCGAAGAGATTAAAGCTTTGGAAAACCATTCCTAATTTCTCGCGGTAGTGGGTAAGATCATACTCAGGATCAAGAACATTTTGTCCACGATAGAGAATCTCTCCAGCTGTAGGAGTTTCTAGAAGATTGATGGAGCGAAGGAAGGTTGATTTTCCGCTACCAGAGCTCCCGATGATGGAGATCACCTCTCCTTTTTCAACCGTAAGGGAAATATCTTTCAAAACCTCATTTTGACCATAAGATTTTTTTAAATGTTGGATTTCAAGAATTTTTTCTGCCATTATTTCACCTCATTGACTTGCATTTGATTGGCACCTGTAGTATAAGTATCAGAATCTAAGCGACGTTCGATATAGCGAAGAATTCGTGTGATGGTAAAGGTGAGAACGAAGTAAATCACAGCGATGATCGTAAAGGTTGGGAAGTATTGGTAGTTTTGAGTTGCGACCGTATTTCCTGTAAAGTACAGTTCAACTACAGAGATAACATTTAAAACAGATGTATCCTTGATGTTAATAACAAATTCATTCCCTGTTGCTGGCAAGATATTGCGAACAACCTGTGGAAGGACGACCTTGCGCATGGTTTGTCCATGGGTCATTCCTAGAGCAGTCGCTGCTTCAAACTGACCTGGATCCACTGCTAAGATCCCACCACGAACAATCTCACTCATATAAGCTCCGGTATTGATGGATACGATAAAGATGGCGGCCCAGGTACGATCCAAGGAAATGTTAAAGGCTTGGGCGGAACCGTAGAAAATGACCATGGATTGAACGATCATCGGAGTTCCACGGAAGATTTCAATGTAGACATTGAGGAACCAACCAAAGGCAGTTTGGCATCCAGCAAGGAATTTATTTTTAGCCTTCGGAGCTGTCCGGAAGACACCGATTAACAAACCGATAATCAACCCAGCGATAGTTCCAGTCATAGAGATTAAGAGGGTCATTCCAGTTCCCCGTAAGAACTGTGGGCCATTATCCTTTAAAATCTTCATCATTTGGCTAAAGAATGTCTGCTTATCATCACTAGCATCACTGGAAGCTGGTTGCTTCTTAATCATATCATCCATGAGTTTGACTTGGTCTTCAGACGAAATCTTAGCTAGTGCGGCATTGACTTGGTCAAGTCTAGTATCACCCTTCTTCATCCCGATAGCGATGGTCGCATCTTCTTCTCCAACTTCAAATCCTTTTTTGAATTGGATCATCTTAAATTTTGAATTAGCGGACTCAGCGGTTAGGGCTTCTGGTCGTTCGGAAACATAAGCATCGATGACGCCGGATTCAAGCGCTTGACGCATTTGAGCAAAGTCTCCCATGGCGGTTTCTTGTTTCACACCCTTTAGTTGGGAAATGAGAGAATAGAGGTAGACCCCTTGTTGAGAGGTTACCTTTGCATCCTTAAAGTCATCTAGGCTAGTAGCATTTGCATAGTTTCCATCTTTACGAACGAGCATGACCGGTTCACTGGTATAGTAGCTCTTGGAGAAGGCGACCTCTTTTTTACGTTCAGCGGTTGGACTCATCCCAGCGATAATCATATCGATTTTACCAGAAGTGAGGGCTGGAATTAAACCGTTCCAAGATGTTTTTACGATCAGAGGTTTTTTACCTAACTCCTCAGCAACCTTTTTGGCGATTTGGACATCGTACCCATTGGCATATTGATTGGTACCGTCAATTTTAACAGCTCCATTTGCATCATCTTCTTGGGTCCAGTTAAAAGGAGCGTAGGCTGCTTCCATTCCGATTCGTAAATAGTCATCTGCATGAGCAACCTGTGTGATCCCCAGGCAAATGAAAAGCCCTGTTAAGAGCGCGAATAATGTTTTTTTCATTTTTTCTCCTCTTCCTTATTTTAACTTCTCCTATTGTACAGTAAAATAGGCTGCATTTCAAACATGGTCCTCTTTTTATTTAAAAAATGCTATAATAATACAAAGGAGCGTGATCAAATGAAAAAGTATTTGTATGTTATTTTCGCCTTCCTGGCCTGCCTTTTTGTTAGTCAGAATGTCCATGCATCTAGCCCACCTTATGATGTACTTTACTATGGTGGAACCTTGACCTTGGACACCTGGGACGACGCCACCTATGAGGAAGAACTAGTTTATTATTTCAAAGATTCTTATAGAGGGCAGTATGTTAGCCTAGGAACTGCGGGGAACATGCCACAAGGCTTTGCAATTGAGATACCGCCAAAGGTTGAGGTGGAAGGTCGTGAGCTTCAAAGAGAACCCGAGATTACGAATCTAGGTGATGGCTACCGAGTGAAAATTTATAACAGTGGTGTAGCGACAGATACAGTCAAAATAAAAGTCACATGGAAATTAAAAAATCTTCTTTATTCACACAAGGATATCTTGCAGTTGAACTGGAAACCAATTACGGATGGCGATCAGAAGGTGGACGAAGTTCAATTTCGTGTCATTCCTAAGTTTGCACCAGCCAATGCCCAATCGGAACTGTATATCCATACAGCCTTTATGGGACCGGATGTGACTGTAAAGAAAGAAGATGGAATCTATTCTGCCACTTTCTATAACCTAGGCAAAGGAAAAGCTGTGGAGTTGTATGGTTACTGGTTGAAGTCAGACCTAACTACCTTGTATGATTCTGGTCGAAATACAGGATTGACCAAATTGGATGAATTTCACAAGAACCAAGCTAAAATTGAACAGGAAAAATACTGGACACGCATGTTTTGGAACTGGATCTTACCAGCCTTCATTATTGCACTCTGGCTTCTTTCTCTCTTGGGTCGCAAACGGTTCAAAAAAATGATTTGGCCTGGTGTGACTTATCCGACTGATACTCGTCTTTATGAAATTCCACAGGATATTGCACCTCTTGTCATGAGCTCGGTTGTTTATTCAGCTGAATTAGACGAGGCCTCCCCTACCAATAAAGAGAAGGCAACTCCGCCGGTGTTTACATTTGAAAAAATGCTTCAAGCTACATTGCTGGATTTGATGGATCGTGGAGTGATTGTCTACGAGCAACAAGGAAATGAAGTCGTTTTGACCAGAAAGTCTCATGGGCATGTAGATGATTTTGAACGTTCCTTTATGAATATGGCTTTTGGGGATCAAGTTTCCTGTCCTGTTAACCGTCTCTTTGAGAATTATAAATTTAGTGATGATGTATACAAACATGCCAAAAAAGCAGATCAAGATGCCATTCGTTCACTAGGAAGTTGGGCTCAAGGCCGCTTTGATACGGCTGTCAACCAAGTGGCCAGAGATGTTCATCGCAAGGTGGAAGATCTCCATTTGCCAAGCTACTATCGCCCTTTAGAGGCAAAAGAAGAAGCGCAAGCTAGACGAAGTCTCTTCTTTGGTTGGGCTGCTTGGTTTATCGCCCTTGGAGCAGAAATCTTTGCCATCTTTGGGATGGGTTGGTTCTCTGTTCCTTGTTTGATAGGGATCCTCATACTTTGGTTTATGCCAGTGCGCTTCAATGGTGTCTTTAAAGCCTGCCTACGAGATGGTGTTGTCAATCTTGCGGGTGCTGAGCAACGCTATTACTGGGATAGTTTTGGTCGGATGTTGAAAGAGATTGCCCACCTCAACGATGCAGAGTTGCAGTCTCTGGTCCTATGGAATCGCTTATTGGTCTATGCGGCCTTGTATGGTGTAGCTGATCAGGTCACAAAGGTCATGAAGCTTCGGAATATTCATTTAGAAAATCAAGCCTTAAACGCCTTCGTTTACACCCCGTTCTATCATGATGTGACCCACTCAAGTCATGCCATGTCTACTTATGGATCGACAGCATCGACAGCTAGTCATTTCACAGTTTCCTCTGGTAGTGGAGGAGGTTTCTCTGGCGGAGGAGGCGGAGGAGGCTTTGGTGCCTTCTAAGTAGCACTAAGAATGGTCTTGGTAGCTCTTTCCCTTCTAGTTTAGAAGGCCTGGTCCAGTCCATAGATTTATGATATAATAGAGCAAATGTAAGTTTAGGAGAAAAAGATGTTTCTGATCGAATTAATCAAGGCGGTTCTTTTTGGGATTGTCGAGGGGATTACAGAATGGTTACCGATCTCAAGTACAGGTCACTTGATTCTGTTACAGGATTTTGTGCAGTTTAAAAATCAAGATCCAGCCTTTATGGAGATGTTCAATGTTGTGATCCAATTGGGAGCGATCCTAGCGGTTGTGGTGATTTATTTCGATAAATTGTATCCCTTCAAACCTGGTAAATCTCCACTAGAAGTACGTCGGACCTGGCAATTATGGGCAAAAGTTGCGGTTGCAACGCTCCCGCTTGTCTTTGTTTTTAAATTAGATGATTGGTTTGAGGCGCATTTTCACAATTCGATTTCCGTTGCGATTATGTTGATCACCTACGGGATTGCCTTTATCTATCTGGAAAGACGGGAACAAGTTGAGCCAGCAGTAACGGAATTGCATAAGTTACCTTATCGAACAGCTCTTTATATTGGACTCTTCCAAGTTTTATCGCTATTTCCAGGAACAAGCCGTTCAGGTGCTACGATTGTAGGTGGCTTGATCAATGGTGTTAGCCGTCCAGTAGTGACAGAATTTACCTTTTATTTGGGGATCCCAGCCATGTTTGGGGCTAGCCTCTTAAAGGTTGGAAAATTCGCTCTTGGTGGGCATTCACTAGCGCTGGGGCAACTCTTTATTCTACTGGTAGCGATGGGAGTGGCCTTTGTGGTCAGCATGTACGCTATCCGCTTCTTGACAGATTATGTGAAAAATCATGATTTCACCGTCTTTGGGAAATACCGGATTGTTCTTGGTTCCATCTTGCTATTGTATGGACTCTTCCGTGTTATTTTCTAAGAGAAGGCTTGAACTTGATCAAATTATTTTCGAGGTTGGAGACTCTTGTCCCGACCTCTTTTCTATGCATCCTTTTTTTGAATTCTATCCAATTTTTTAGTATAATAGTAAGACTAGAAGTATGAGGTTATGCTATGAAGATGAAGCAAATTAGTGATTCAACTATTAAGATCACGATCCAACTAGAAGACTTAGAAGAACGTGGGATGGAAATTGCTGATTTCCTTGTCCCACAAGAAAAAACAGAAGAATTTTTCTACGCCATTTTGGATGAACTCGAAATGCCAGAAAGCTTCCTGGATAGCGGGATGCTGAGTTTTCGTGTGACACCAAAACCAGACAAATTGGATGTTTTTGTTACCAAATCAAAAATTGACCAACAATTGGATTTTGAGGATTTGTCAGATCTTCCTGATATGGAAGAGTTGTCGCGCATGACGCCAGATGAATTTATCAAAACCCTGGAAAAAACAATCTCTGATAAGACAAAAGGGGATGCAGAAGCCATTCACCATTTGGAACAAGAAGAGTTGCGGGACAATCAAGAACAAGATCCTACATCTGAAGCACCAGTAAGTCAGTATATTTATTACATTTTGCGTTTTTCAAATATCCAGCAAGCAGTTGCCTTTTCAAAAACGGTCAGCTTTCCAGTGGATACCTCTGAATTATACAAAATGGGATCTGATTATTATTTAACCGTCTTGATCGATACAGAGGATCAACCAAATCAATATCCAACCTGGTTACTTGCCATCATTCGGGAGTATGCGGATGATTCAGAAGTGACACGAGCTGTTCTGCAGGAACATGGTCACTTACTAATGGTGTCTGGTGCAATTGAGAATTTGAAGAAAGTTGCTAGCTTATGATGTCTTTTTCCTTGCAATTTGTTCTGGTGCTGATTGGAACTTTTATGATTGCCTTGGTATTGACGCCCTTGGTTCGCTTGTTCTCCTTTAAGATTGATGCCGTAGATTATCCGAATGCGCGTCGGATCAATACCAAGCCCATGCCAAGCGCGGGTGGACTGTCTATTGTGATTGCTTTTTCAATTGCGACTCTCATCTTTATTCCTATGCTGACATCCACTACCGCACCAATCAAAAGTTACCTATCTTATACCTTGCCGGTCGTGGGCGCAGGATGGATTATCGCTCTCACAGGCTTGATCGATGATGTAAAAGAGTTGTCTGCCAAGAAAAAGATGATCGGCATCCTGCTGGCAGCGAGTCTGGTCTGGTTTTTGACAGATTTTCGGCTGAATGATTTTAAGATTCCATTCGGTGGTCCCTTACTTCATTTTGAACCATGGCTATCGTATCTTTTGACGGTGATTTGGATTGTTTCTATTACCAATGCGGTCAATCTGATTGATGGATTAGATGGCTTGGTGAGTGGGGTCTCTATTATTTCCCTAGTGACAATGGGGATTGTGTCCTATTTCTTTCTACCAGTCCCCAATCTCTTTCTGACCATGACGATCTTTGTCTTGGTTGCGTCCATCGCAGGTTTCTTTCCCTTTAACTACCATCCGGCCATTCTCTATTTGGGAGACACCGGTGCCTTGTTTATCGGATTCATGATTTCTGTTTTGTCCTTGCAAGGTTTGAAAAATGCAACGGCAGTTGCTGTCGTTACCCCTATGATCATTTTGGGAGTACCGATTACAGATACCTTTTTAGCCATTATCCGTCGGACCCTGTCTGGTCAAAAATTTTATAAACCGGATCGCAATCACTTGCACCACCGACTTCTTTCTCTGGGCTTGACACATCGGGGAACTGTACTTGTGATCTACGGAATTTCGATGATCTTCTCCTTGATTTCTCTCTTGCTCAACATCTCGAGTCGCATTGGGGGCGTCCTACTTGTGATCGGGCTCTTGTTTGGAGTAGAGTTGTTAGCAGAATTGATTGGGATTCTGGGGCCACATCATAGTCCTTTGTTAAATGTTCTGCGCTATATAGGGAATTCTTCCTATCGGGAGGAAGTTCGTCAAAAACGAAAAGAAAAAACTAAATAAGAATAGTTCTAATCAAAAGAAAAGCCATTTAGGCTTTTTTTTGATATACTTGAAAGGTAAAAAAATACTTTGTGATGAAGGAATCGATGCTTTGAGAACCTTCTAGACTTCAAAGTAAAAAGAAAGGGAATGCAATGTCGACATTAGAAATTAAAGACCTTCACGTTGAAATTGAAGGCAAAGAAATTTTAAAAGGTGTAAACCTGACCCTAAAAACTGGTGAGATCGCAGCCATCATGGGACCAAATGGAACAGGGAAATCTACTCTGTCAGCTGCCATTATGGGAAACCCAAATTATGAAGTAACCAAAGGGGAGATTCTCTTTGATGGTGTCAACATCTTGGAATTGGAAGTAGACGAACGTGCACGGATGGGCTTGTTCCTTGCCATGCAATACCCTTCAGAAATCCCAGGAATTACGAATGCAGAATTTTTACGTGCAGCCATGAATGCTGGTAAAGAAGAGGACGAGAAGATCTCTATTCGTGATTTCATCAAAAAATTGGATGAAAAGATGGAATTGCTCAACATGAAAGAAGAAATGGCAGAACGCTATTTGAACGAAGGCTTCTCTGGTGGTGAGAAAAAACGCAATGAAATCCTTCAATTGTTGATGTTGGAACCAACATTTGCCCTTTTGGATGAAATTGACTCTGGTTTGGATATCGATGCTCTTAAGGTCGTATCTAAAGGGGTTAATGCAATGCGGGGTGAAGGTTTTGGAGCGATGATCATCACCCACTACCAACGTTTGTTGAACTATATTACTCCTGACGTCGTTCATGTGATGATGGAAGGCCGTGTCGTGCTTTCAGGTGGACCAGAATTGGCTGCCCGCTTGGAACGTGAAGGCTATGCTCAACTCGCAGAAGAACTCGGTTACGACTATAAAGAAGAACTATAACCTGATGACAAGTGATCAAATGTTGTCATAAAATCAAACAGATAGTATCTTTATTAGGAGAAAAAAATGAGTATTGAAAATATTACCCTCTTTTCGGAACTGCATGCTGAGCCAAGCTGGCTGCTAGATTTACGAAAAAAAGCTTTTGATAAGATCGATCAGTTGGAATTGCCAGCTATCGAACGCGTCAAATTCCATCGTTGGAATCTTGGGGACGGGACGATCACAGAAAGTGAAGCTTTAGCCAATGTCCCTGATTTTACAGCCCTCGATTCGAATTTAAAATTGGTCCAAGTTGGGACTCAGACTGTATTTGAACAGGTCCCACAGGCGCTAGCAGAGCAAGGAGTTGTTTTCACAGATTTCCACTCTGCTTTAGAGGAAATTCCGCAGGTGGTAGAAGACTACTTTATGTCTTCAGTCAAATACGATGATGACAAGCTGGCAGCTTACCACACAGCTTATTTTAATAGTGGGGCGGTCCTCTATATCCCAGATAATGTTGAGATTGCAGAAGCAATTGAAGGGATTTTTTACCAGGATAGTGATAGTGATGTACCTTTTAACAAACACATTTTGATTATCGCTGGTAAAAACAGTAAGTTCAGCTATTTGGAACGCTTGGAATCAAAAGGTGATGGCACAGCAAAAGCAACTGCTAATGTGACGGTTGAAGTGATCGCCCGCTCAGGTGCTCAAGTGAAATTTGCGGCGATTGACCGCCTGGGTGAAAATGTCACAGCCTACATCAGTCGCCGTGGGAAACTAGGACAGGATGCCAGCATTGATTGGGCCATCGGTGTTATGAATGAAGGCAATGTTGTTGCAGACTTTGACAGTGACTTGGTTGGAAATGGAAGTCATGCTGATTTGAAGGTCGTTGCCTTATCAAGTGGTCGTCAGGTGCAAGGGATTGATACGCGCTTGACCAACTTTGGTTGTAACTCAATCGGAAATATCTTGCAACACGGTGTCATTCTTGAAAAAGGAACCTTGACCTTCAATGGAATCGGTCATATTATCAAGGGTGCTAAAGGAGCAGATGCCCAGCAAGAAAGCCGTGTCTTGATGTTATCGGATCAAGCACGTTCAGATGCCAACCCAATCCTCTTGATTGATGAAAATGACGTCACAGCAGGCCATGCTGCATCGATCGGTCAAGTGGACCCAGAAGATATGTATTACCTCATGAGTCGTGGTCTGGATCAACACACAGCGGAACGCTTAGTGGTGCGTGGTTTCTTGGGATCTGTTATTGTTGAAATCCCAGTTAAAGAAGTACGTGATGAAATGATTGCCACCATTGAAGAAAAGTTATCTCAACGCTAAGGAGAAACAATGCTAGATAAAAATACAATTGCTCAAGATTTTCCCATTCTCGATCAACTAGTCCATGATGAGCCTTTGGTTTATCTAGATAATGCAGCGACGACGCAAAAACCTAAACGTGTTCTTGAAGCCGTTAATCACTATTATTTGCAAGATAACGCCAATGTCCATCGTGGAGTCCATACTTTGGCTGAACGAGCGACAGCAGCCTATGAGGCGGCGCGTGAGAAAGTCAGAAAATTTATCAATGCTTCATCAACCAAGGAGGTGCTCTTTACAAGAGGGACAACGACTGGACTCAACTGGGTAGCCCGCTATGCAGAAGAAGTCCTAAAGGAAGGGGATGAAGTCCTGATTTCCATCATGGAACATCACTCCAACATCATTCCTTGGCAACAAGCCTGCAAGAAGACAGGAGCAAAACTGGTCTATGTCTATCTAAAAGATGGCTTGCTGGATATGCAGGACTTAAAGAGCAAGCTTAGTGAGAAGACAAAATTTGTCTCCATCACCCATGCTTCGAATGTCTTAGGGGTGGTCAATCCGATCAAGGAAATTGCTCGATTAGCTCATGAAGTTGGAGCGATGATGGTTGTAGACGGGGCTCAATCAACCCCTCATATGGCCATTGATGTACAAGACTTAGATGCGGATTTCTTCGCTTTTTCTGGCCACAAGATGGCTGCACCAACAGGGATTGGTGTCCTCTATGGGAAGGAAAAAATCTTAGAGCGAATGTCTCCGATCGAGTTTGGGGGCGAGATGATTGACTTTGTTTACGAACAATCTGCCTCTTGGAAGGAATTACCTTGGAAATTTGAAGCTGGAACACCTAATATGGCGGGCGCAATTGGTCTTGGTGCAGCAATCGATTACTTAGAAGAGCTGGGTATGGACCAAGTAGAAGCGCATGAGCAAGAATTGATTGCCTATGTGTTTCCAAAATTACAGGCTATCGAAGGCTTGACCATCTATGGTTCCCAAGACTTAGCCCAACGTTCTGGCGTCATTTCCTTCAATCTAGGAGATCTCCATCCGCATGACTTAGCAACAGCACTAGATTATGAAGGGATTGCCGTTCGTGCAGGTCACCACTGTGCACAACCGCTCCTTCAATACCTACAAGTCCCAGCGACAACGAGAGCAAGTTTTTATATCTACAACACCAAAGCGGACTGTGATAAATTAATTGAGGCATTGATCAAAGCAAAGGAGTTTTTCAATGGCACTTTCTAAATTAGATTCGCTGTACATGGCGGTCGTAGCCGATCATTCAAAACACCCCCACCACCAAGGACAAATTGAAGATGTTGATCAGATCCAACTCAACAATCCAACTTGTGGAGATGTGATCCAGTTAAGTGTGAAATTTGATGAGAATGACAGGGTGGAAGATATTGCCTTTGTGAATTCAGGCTGTACGATCTCAACCGCTTCAGCTAGTATGATGACGGATGCTGTAATGGGAAAAACAAAAGAGGAAGTTGAAGAATTGGCACAGGTCTTTTCAGAAATGGTCCAAGGCCAATCAGATCCTCGGCAAGAGGAGTTGGGAGATGCAGCCTTCTTATCTGGAGTCTCAAAATTCCCACAACGGATTAAATGTGCGACCCTCTCATGGAATGCTCTTAAAAAAGCGATCGAACGTAGCAAATAGTTAAAAGAAGAAACAGAGAAAGAAAGGAAATTATGGCTGAAGAAAGAGTCGAACCGAAACCAATTGATCTCGGTGAATATAAATTTGGATTTCACGATGATGTTCAACCCATTCTCTCTACCGGGAAAGGATTGAATGAAGCGGTTATTCGTGAATTGTCTGCAGCAAAAAATGAACCAGAATGGATGCTCGAATTCCGTTTGAAATCTTTTGAAACCTTCAAAAAGATGCCCATGCAAACCTGGGGAGCCGATCTATCAGAGATTGACTTTGATGATTTGATATATTATCAAAAACCTTCGGATAAACCTGCCCGTTCATGGGACGAAGTTCCAGAGAAAATCAAGGAAACCTTTGAGCGTATCGGGATTCCTGAAGCGGAACGTGCTTACCTAGCAGGTGCTTCTGCTCAGTATGAATCAGAAGTGGTTTACCACAATATGAAAGAAGAGTTTGAAAAGTTGGGGATTATCTTTACCGATACGGACTCTGCCCTAAAAGAATACCCAGATCTGTTCAAACAGTATTTTGCGAAGTTGGTACCACCAACGGATAACAAATTGGCTGCCCTCAACTCAGCAGTCTGGTCTGGTGGAACCTTCATCTATGTACCAAAAGGCGTAAAAGTAGACGTCCCCCTTCAAACTTACTTCCGTATCAACAACGAAAATACAGGTCAGTTTGAGCGCACGTTGATTATTGTGGATGAGGGAGCAAGTGTCCACTATGTAGAAGGCTGTACAGCGCCGACCTACTCAAGCAATAGCCTCCATGCAGCGATTGTTGAGATCTTTGCCTTGGATGGTGCTTATATGCGCTACACGACTATCCAAAACTGGTCTGACAATGTCTATAACTTGGTCACCAAGCGGGCCAAAGCTCAAAAAGATGCCACAGTTGAGTGGATCGACGGGAACTTAGGAGCCAAGACAACCATGAAGTACCCATCTGTTTATCTAGATGGAGAAGGAGCGCGTGGGACCATGTTGTCCATTGCCTTTGCGAATGCAGGTCAACACCAAGATACAGGTGCCAAGATGATCCACAATGCCCCTCACACTAGCTCGTCTATCGTATCCAAATCCATCGCGAAGGGTGGCGGAAAGGTAGACTACCGTGGACAAGTGACCTTTAACAAAAATTCCAAGAAATCAGTTTCTCACATTGAGTGTGACACCATTATCATGGATGATTTATCTGCATCAGACACGATTCCATTTAATGAAATCCACAACTCACAAGTTGCTTTGGAGCACGAAGCTAAGGTTTCAAAAATCTCAGAAGAGCAACTGTATTATTTGATGAGTCGTGGCCTGTCTGAATCAGAAGCGACAGAAATGATTGTCATGGGATTTGTAGAACCCTTTACAAAAGAACTTCCAATGGAATATGCCGTTGAGTTAAACCGACTCATTAGCTACGAAATGGAAGGATCTGTAGGATAATTCGTTTTAATAGCAAAATAAAATCACAATGGATTTGACTCCATTGTGATTTTTTTGCTTATAGCTTTTCGTTGACATAACGAACAAATTCATTCCACCAAACCTTTAAGAAAAAGCTTTTCTCAATGGTTCTTCCCGATACCATATCGACCGTTGGCTCTTGATCTTCTAAGTAGCCACGTCCGATTTTATCTGGATCAGTGTAGTGTAATTTTCCAAGATTTGTGCCTGATTTGACAGGTGCTCGGAATGATTCTTGGTTACTCTTGAATTGAATTTTTGGTTCCGCTTGACTGCCTTGCTTTTCAACGATATAGAAGTCTTTTTTTGCAACAGCTAAAACAGTCTCGGACTTCCCGTCCATGACAGTTGCCTTACTTTTTCCGTAGGGATCTCCTTCTTTGACGACAATGGAAGAAACAAAGGTTCGTACCACGTAGTTCATCAGAGAAGAAGTAGCCACAAAGCGTGCATATGGATCACCGTCAACTGCCTCCACTCCTAGGACAACCGTGATCATGTGGATGCCATTTTGCGTCGTCGAAGCAGCAAAGGTGATGCCACCTTTGGTAGAGTTGCTGACCCGTAGGCCATCAACGCCTGAACGGTAATTCGGCATGCCTTCTAGCATCAGGTTGGGGTTTTCAATCTGTGTGTTCGAAAAAAGAGCTGTCGGTTTTGAAGTATATTTGGTCACTTCAGGAAAATCCTGGAGTAAGTGCTTGGCAATAACAGCAATATCATAAGCACTCAATTGATTTTCGTCTTCTTTCCCGTCAGGATCTCCGCTGATGGTTTGAGTATTTAATCCGGTAGCATTGATTAAATGAGGAGATTGAATGCCCCATTCAGAAAGTTTCTGCTTCATTTTTTCAACGAAGCTTTTCTCAGAGCCACCCACTTTCTCAGCTAAGGCCAAGGCAGCGGTGCTAGAATTTCCAACTAAAAGAGCAGTCAATAACTGATCAACCGTATATTGGTTCGCCTCCATAGGAAGAGTACCAGCACCTTCGATATCATTTAAGGCCAGAGCTTTCTCAGACAATTTAATAGGATCTTTCAGAGAAAGTTTTTTTTCATGAATGGCTTCGAAAATCAGATAAGTGGTCAAGAGTGTAGATAGCCCCCCCACATCTCGCTTTTTCTCCGAATCCTTCTCATATAAGATTTTACCTGTATCAGCTTCAACAGCAATAGCACTTTGAGCAGGAAGATCCAGATCATCTGCTAGAACGACTTGATAAGGTAAACTGCATAACAGCAGCATGAAGGTTAAAAAAGAAAGAAAGAATTTTTTCACAGTTGTTTCCTCGTTGCTTAGTCCTCTCTATTGTATCATACAAATGATCAATGGAAAATTGTAAAATCATCAATTAGGCTAAAAAGTCAGTCATAGCAAGGTTTTTGAATAGTGATAAATCGAATATTCAGAAAATTTAGTTTACTTTTTTTTCTACTTGTGATATAATCTTAAACAAATCTAAAAAAACTATTGGAGAATTCCTATGAAAAAAGGTAAAGTATTTGCAGTTGCCGGAGTAACACTTCTTGCAGCTGGATTGTTGGCTGCATGTTCTAGTTCAAATACTAGCAAAGCAAGCTCAGGCGAAGACAAGAACTATGGTTATGTCTACACAGATGATCCTCAAACTTTGGACTACACTGTATCTTCTAAAGCTGCTACACACGATATTACTACAAACGTCGTAGATGGTTTGATGGCAAATGACAAGTATGGTAATCTCGTACCATCACTTGCAGAAGATTGGTCTGTTTCAAAAGACGGTTTGACTTATACCTACAAAATTCGTAAAGGGGTTAAGTGGTACGATGCAGACGGTGAAGAACATGGCGAAGTGACTGCTCAAGACTTCGTGACTGGTTTGAAACACGCTGCTGATAAAAAATCGGAAACTCTTCCACTCGTTCAAGGCTCAATCAAAGGTTTGGATGATTATGTCCAAGGAAAAATCACAGACTTCAGCCAAGTTGGTGTCAAAGCGGTTGATGATTACACACTTCAATACACATTGAACAAACCTGAAACTTTCTGGAACTCTAAAACGACTAACGGAATTTTGTTCCCAATAAGCACAGAGTTCTTGAAGAGTAAGGGAGATGATTTTGGTCAACCAAACGATGTGAAGTCAATCCTTGCAAACGGACCATTCCTTTTGAAATCCATTACTTCAAAATCATCTGTTGTATTTGAAAAGAATGACAACTACTGGGATAAGAAAAACGTTCACCTGAAAGAAGTAAAATATACTTATTACGATGGATCAGACCAAGATTCATTGGCACGTGGATTCTCTGATGGTGCTTATACAAAAGCTCGCCTTTTCCCTGCAAGTTCAAACTTTGCAACTGTAGAGAAAAAATATAAAGACGATATCTTTACTACACCAGCAGGATCAGGTGTAGCAGTACTCGGATTTAATTTGGATCGCCAATCTTATAACCACACTGCTAAGAAATCAGATGCTGAAAAATCTTCTACTAAGAAAGCAATCTTGAACAAAGATTTCCGTCAGGCCATCACTTTTGCCTTGAACCGTGAAAACTACTCAGCACAAGTCAATGGTAAAGAATTTGCTAAACCAGCTATCCGTAATACCTACACAGCACCAGCCTTTGTCCAAGTAGATGGAAAAGACTTCGGAAATGTAGTTGCAGATAAGTTGACTACTTATGGAGACCAATGGAAGGGTATCAACCTTGAAGATGGTCAAGATGGTCTTTACAACAAAGATAAAGCGAAAGCACAACTTGAAAAA
This sequence comes from Streptococcus sp. 210928-DFI.4.42, assembly GCF_020554365.1. Lineage (NCBI taxonomy): Bacteria > Bacillati > Bacillota > Bacilli > Lactobacillales > Streptococcaceae > Streptococcus > Streptococcus sp. 210928-DFI.4.42. The sequence continues at coordinate 5,354 of NZ_JAJCHF010000020.1, read as the reverse complement.
GCCAAAGCTGAACTTCAAAAAGATGGTGTTCAATTCCCAATTCATATTGATGTACCGGTAGCACAAAATTCTACAAACTTTGTTTCACGGATGCAATCTCTGAAACAAACTGTGGAAGATACTCTTGGTAAAGACAATGTCGTTCTTGATCTTCAAATGATGGACTCAGACGAAGTGTTGAATATTACTTTGAATGTGCCATCAGCTGCAGACGCAGACTGGGATCTTCAAGGAATGGTCGGATGGAACCCAGACTATGATGATCCATCAACTTACCTTGATACTCTTCAACCAGCTTCTGAGGACCAAACAAAAGTTTACCTTGGTTTTGCAGGTGGTGTAGATAACCCATCAGCAAAAGCAGTCGGTTTGGATGAATTCGCTAAACTTCTTGACGATGCAAATAACGAAACACAAGATGTTGTGAAACGTTATGAAAAATACGCAGCAGCTCAAGCTTGGTTGACAGATAGTGCGATTGTTATTCCAACGATGTCAAGTACAGGTGCTGCAACAGTTGTTTCTAAGGTAGTTCCATTCTCTGAACCATCATCACAAACAGGTAACAAAGGTTCAACATACTTGAAATACGTTGAAGTTCAAGATGAGCCAGTTACTAAGAAACAATACGAACAAGCACGTGAAAAATGGCAAAAAGAAAAAGCTGAGTCAAACAAAAAAGCTCAACAAGATCTTGAAAAACACGTTAAATAATTAAATTATTGCTTTTCATTAGAACTTTCTCTTCTAGGGGAGAAAGTTCTTTTGGACATTAAAGGAATGAAATATGAAAAAATATGTTTTTATGCGTATTTTGCGTTCGTTAGTGTCGATCTTTCTCGTCACGACATTAACCTACATGATTATCTATACGCTAACACCGAGAAATCTCATCTTTAAAAATGACCCCAACTACAATAAAGTAGCGAAGACAAAAGATTCGAAGATCAACTACGAAAATACTGTCTACGATCGCATGGGTTATTTGGAATACATGGATTCAAAGAGCTTGCAACAAAAAGCAAGTAAAGAAGATTCTTCCGTAACGGTTGATGCGACAACTGCTAATGAAAAGATCTACAAAAAATATATTGAAAAATTAGGTCATGGTTGGCAGTTGAAACGTTTCCCAGAGAGTAAGTCTTTCTATGCGGTGCGTGAAATTCCGGTTTTTGAACGTGTCATCAGCTTCTATGCGAATTTGATTCAGTTTGATCATCCAGGTTGGGTGAAAGATGCCTCAAATCCAAATCTCAAACGCTATATCCGTATTGAAAATGATCCATCTATTGGATGGTCTGTAGTGGGTTCTGGTACGAAACACAAATACCTCTTGTACTTTAATGGTCAGTTCCCATATGTACACCAAAACTTTGTAACCTTAAACCTTGGAAATTCATATCCAACTTATTCAAATACCCCTGTTCTTCAAGTTATTACCCAAGGACAAGGAACGACTAAGAAGACTGAAGTGAACTTCCCAACAGGTAAAAAGACATCTTCCATCGATATCTACTCACGTACCTACAAATCACCAAGTAAGGCAGATTCACAAGATATCAGTCGATTTGGTAAAGGGGATGCCTATACAGCAACGTTGAGCAACTATGAGAATCCATCCATGATTGCATCTTCTTCAATCATTGGTTTGATTGGTATTGCGATTGCCTACTTGATTGCGATCCCACTAGGATCTTATATGGCTCTTTTCAAGGACTCATGGTTTGATAGCATCTCTACTGCGGTCTTGACATTTATGATGTCTCTCCCAACCATTGCCCTTGTCTATATCGTGCGTCTAGCAGGTTCATTCTTTGGACTTCCAGACTCATTCCCAGTACTTGGAGCACAGGACTGGCGTTCATATGTATTGCCGTCTCTGATTCTTGGTTTATTGAGTGCGCCATTTATCGCCGTTTGGATTCGTCGTTATATGATCGATATCCATTCGCAAGATTTCGTCCGTTTTGCTCGTTCAAAAGGATTGTCAGAACGTGAGATCTCAAGAAAACACATCTTCAAAAATGCGATGGTTCCACTAGTTTCTGGAATTCCAGGGGCTATCATTGGAGTTATCTCAGGTGCGACGTTGACTGAAACAGTCTTCGCTTTCCCAGGTATGGGTAAAATGTTGATTGACTCTATTAAAGCATCAAACAACACCATGGTCATCGGACTTGTCTTCATCTTCACATCACTTGGTATCTTTGCTGCCATGTTAGGTGATATCTTGATGACAGTGCTTGATCCACGGATTAAATTAACGAATACGAAAGGAGGCAAATAATGGCTACAATCGATAAAAATAAATTTCAGTTTGTAAAACGCGATGACTTTGCCTCTGAAGTAATCGATGCTCCAGCGTATTCATACTGGAAATCTGTATTCAGACAATTCTTGAAAAAAAGAACCACGATCATTATGCTTGCTATTTTGATTGGGATTCTCTTGATGAGTTTTGTCTACCCGATGTTTTCAAATTTTGATTACAACGACGTAAGTAAGGTAAATGACTTTTCAGCACGTTTGAATCCACCAAGTGCCAAAGCTTTCTTTGGTACAGATAATAACGGTAAATCCCTCTTTGATGGAGTTTGGTTTGGTGCTCGGAATTCCATTATCATTTCTTTCATCGCCACTGTTATTAACGTGGTTGTCGGAGTTATCGTTGGTGGAATTTGGGGGATCTCAAAATCCATCGACCGTATCATGATGGAAGTTTATAACGTTATTTCAAACATTCCATTTATGTTGATCGTTATCGTCTTGACTTACTCAATGGGATCTGGTTTCTGGAACTTGATTCTTGCCATGTCCTTAACTGGATGGATCGGAATTGCCTATACCATTCGTGTCCAAATCATGCGTTACCGTGATTTGGAGTACAACCTTGCCAGCCGAACATTAGGAACACCAACTTTGAAAATTGTTACGAAAAATATTTTGCCTCAATTGGTATCTGTTATCGTGACACAAACATCACAGTTACTTCCAAGCTTTATTTCTTATGAAGCCTTCCTTTCCTTCTTCGGACTTGGTCTTCCAATCACAGTTCCAAGTTTGGGACGGTTGATTTCTGACTATTCTCAAAACGTAACTACAAATGCCTACCTATTCTGGATTCCGCTTACTGTTTTGATTTTAGTATCCTTGTCATTCTTTATCGTCGGACAAAACTTGGCCGATGCCAGCGACCCACGTACACATAGATAGGAGGAGTAGATATGACATCAAATAACAATATTATTTTATCTGCTCAAGATATCGTAGTGGAATTTGACGTGCGCGATCGCGTATTGACAGCTATTCGTGGCGTATCGCTTGAGCTAGAAGAAGGTGAAGTTCTTGCCTTAGTTGGTGAGTCGGGTTCAGGAAAATCAGTTTTGACAAAAACGTTCACCGGAATGTTAGAAGATAACGGCCGTATTGCCCAAGGTTCGATTAAATACCGTGGTCAAGAATTGACAGATTTGAAATCGAATAAAGATTGGGAAAATATTCGTGGATCTAAGATCGCTACAATTTTCCAAGACCCAATGACAAGTTTGGACCCAATCAACACAATTGGTTCACAAATTACAGAAGTCATTATCAAACACCAAGGGAAAACAGCTAAAGAAGCCAAAGAAATGGCTTTGGACTATATGGAGAAAGTTGGAATTCCAGATGCTGAACGTCGTTTTGATGAGTATCCATTCCAATATTCAGGTGGGATGCGTCAACGGATCGTTATTGCCATCGCCTTGGCCTGCCGTCCAGATATCTTAATCTGTGACGAACCAACAACAGCCCTTGACGTAACCATTCAAGCGCAAATCATTGATTTGTTGAAATCCCTTCAAAAAGAATACCAATTTACAGTTATCTTTATCACCCACGATTTAGGTGTGGTTGCAAGTATTGCAGATAAAGTAGCCGTTATGTATGCTGGAGAAATTGTTGAGTTTGGTAAAGTAGAAGAAATTTTCTACGATCCAAAACATCCATACACATGGAGCTTGCTTTCAAGCTTGCCTCAATTGTCAACCTCAGATGGTGATCTTTACTCTATTCCAGGGACTCCGCCATCATTGTATGCTCCAATCAAAGGAGATGCCTTCGCACTTCGTTCAGATTATGCGATGCAGATTGATTTTGAAGAAGAGGCACCCGCTTTCAAAGTGACCGATACTCACTGGGCTAAGACATGGTTGCTCCATCCAGATGCACCAACAGTTCATAAACCAGAAGTAATCGAAAACCTTCACGAAAAGATTGGCTCAAAAATGGGCTTCACTCACATTACAGAATAGGAGGAAGGAAATGACTGAAAAATTAGTTGAAATTAAAGATTTAGAAATTTCCTTCGGTGAAGGAAGTAAAAAATTCGTTGCTGTAAAGAACGCCAACTTCTTCATTAATAAGGGAGAAACGTTCTCTCTTGTTGGTGAATCAGGAAGTGGGAAGACAACAATTGGACGTGCGATCATCGGTCTGAATGATACAAGTGCTGGAGAAATTATTTATGACGGTCGCAAGATCAACGGAAAAAACTCTCATAGTGAAAAATCAGAGTTGATCCGTAAAATTCAAATGATCTTCCAAGACCCAGCAGCAAGTTTGAATGAACGTGCAACAGTTGATTATATTATCTCTGAAGGTTTGATCAATCACCATTTGTTTAACAGCGAAGAAGAACGTCAGGAAAAAGTAAAAAATATTATGCATGAAGTCGGGCTTCTTGCAGAACATTTGACACGTTATCCTCACGAATTCTCAGGTGGTCAACGTCAACGGATCGGTATTGCACGTGCACTTGTCATGGAACCAGAATTTGTCATTGCGGATGAACCAATCTCAGCCCTTGACGTTTCAGTACGTGCGCAGGTCTTGAACCTGTTGAAAAAATTCCAAAGAGAATTAGGCTTGACCTACCTCTTTATCGCCCATGACTTGTCAGTTGTGCGCTTCATTTCTGACCGTATTGCAGTTATCTATAAAGGGGTTATTGTAGAAGTGGCAGAAACTGAAGAGCTATTTAACCACCCAATCCATCCGTACACACAATCCCTACTTTCAGCGGTCCCAATTCCAGATCCAATTCTAGAACGTAAAAAAGTTCTAAAAATCTACGATCCAGAACAACATGATTACTCTGAAGATAAACCACAAATGGTTGAAATTAAACCAGGTCATTATGTATGGGCTAACAAAGCTGAAGAAAACAAATACAGACAAGAATATAAATAGAGAGGATTCCCTCTCTATTTTCTTTATTTAAAAAAACTTTCAAAAAAATAAAATTTTTTGGAAAAAAGTATTGACAGTAAGGAGAGGTCATGATATACTAATATAGTTGTCGCGCGAGAGCGACA